>WTIV01000155.1 GCA_011525095.1 Methanobacteriota archaeon | reverse complement strand
TGATGCAATTATGCCACCCAGCACAAAGCGGCCTGTGAACTAACAAGGATAAGTTCAACCCTAGAAGTGTAGGTCAAGCGGCACATTGTAATGGGTGAATGTGGGCTTCCGGTTCGATGGAAACCATCCTGAGTCTGTCCGAGGTGTCGTGGCGGCACCAAGTTCGAGACTTTTCATCGTGGAAGCCTTGGGCAAAGAGGGATGGTGCAGGAATTTATTCGATTGACCTTGAAATCAAATCTGGAACAATATTGGGTCTGATCGGTCCAAACGGAGCTGGAAAAACCACTCTGATGCGGGCAATGTGCGGATTATATGATTGCAAAGGGTTCGATAAATCGTGTGAGACCAGGAGGACTGAGATTGGTTACATGCCTGAACAAGTTCGCTGGGAAGGAAGAATCACGGTAAATCATGCACTGAAATCCATTGCGATGATGCGAGAAGATTCAGTGGATGTCGAGAGTTTGATACAAACCGTTGGCCTTTCATCCAAGTCTGACCAAATGCTTGACAATCTATCTCAGGGGATGCGACAGAGGTTGTCTCTTGCCTGTGCTTTGATTGGAAATCCAAAACTTCTCGTTATGGATGAACCTTTGAATGGACTAGACCCATTAGCTCAGAGGGCATTTTCAAACCTATTGAAGAATCTAGCCAAGAAGGGGGTTGCGGTCGTTATTTCATCTCATCAAGTTGCTGACCTTGAGTCATTAGTTGATGAAATTGCACTCCTTCATCAAGGCCAATTATTGATTGAAGGAAGTCTAACAAAGGTCAGGAAAGATCTAGGGCTCGAAGACAATTCTGGAATTGTAGAAATGATATGTTCTGCTACTGGCATAGACCCTGATGACGTAAGTTTGGAGTTATCCAGAGACAACATGCTTCCATTCAAGAGTCTTGGAGGTGAAGAGGAATGAACGCCTTTTCACTTGGAGTTCAAATTATGAAAGAACGCCTCACTGCAGGGCGAATGATGGTCATTTGGCCACTTCTTGCTATGTTTATTCTGTTCTCGAGTTGGGGATTGTCTGACCCTAAAGTGAATCTGCCTGCGAGTATTGTAATCGATTCAGCATACGATGTGATGTTCGTTTCTACAGCATTCATCATTTTCTCTGCTACTTTGGGTGCCGTACTGATTTCATTTGATGGAGTAAGCAGAGATAGGTTATCTGGAGTACTAGAAGTGAAGTTATCCCAACCAATCAATCGTTCAATTTTTGCAAAGTCTTTGTTATTTGGACACTGGAGTGCAATTTTCCTACCTGTGATGGTTTTGAATTTGGTAAGTTTGTTTGTAATTTGGTACAGAATGGATGACTTGCCTAGCATTGAGGAATTATTCATTCACACCCTAGGAACTGCCTTATTGCTGCTATGGTATACTTCGATACAACTCTTAGCATCATCATGGGCCAAAGACATGGGTTCCTCAATTGCTGTTGGATTAGGAGTTTGGATGATCTTCACTCTTCTTTGGTTAGTTTTGACCACCGTAGTTGCAGGCTTGTCCGGAGTAGGAGTGGATGACCTAAACTCTGCAGAATACGTGAGAATAGATGCTATAATGGATTTATTTTCTCCTAATGGAGTCTATCATCATCTTCTAGAGATGCCCTTAGATGATGTTGACAGAGGCATGTCTCCACTTTACATCAGCCTCGCAGCAATCCTGTGGAGCATAATCCCAATCCATCTATTCACAAGGCGAATAGAACGCCTCCAACCCTAGCAAACATAGGAACACACTAAGAGGAGTTTGCCCTACGCACCAAACATGAAGAGAAGGTTATGTGCAGTCTTGCTTGCTATTTTAATGGCAACAGTTTCATTGACCAACACTACAATGGCAGAGGATTCTGGACGTCAAATGGAAGACGTTGACTGTTCAGGTTACACGTTCGAAGATTTGTTTGAGTATGATAACGCTGTATTCATGTTCGAGATATTAGACGATTGGGCTACATCCGATTTGTACGCTAATTCCTGGGTTAACGAAAGTCGTGCTGCGACTGTTCGAGAAAACCTAGATGGTTTGTTTGATGGATTCCCTGGAGGAAACAACTCTTGGATTTCAACTGACGAAAGAGACGCTGTAAGGTCTATCGGTGCAAAGTGCATTGCTGACATGTACACAAGAATCGGTATTCGTGAAGGTTTACCTCACAGAGGTGGAGTAGATTGGAATGATGTAGAATTCGTAGAAGATGGAATAGGCCTCGAAGAAGTTAACTTGATTCCAGAAGGCCATCCTGAAGAGAGGTCTTGCTCGGGTAGGTATGCTTTCGCTAGTGCGGACTGCCAAGAAGTACCAGTTACAGCAACAAATAACCTCGAAATCTCGATGTTCACACTAGAAGAAGAAACTCACAATACCCGATTTAACAAGTTACCAAATTCCGGGAATAGTGACTTCACAGTGGCGATGAACGTTACAAACGTAACGAGTGCTACAATGATGTTCACATTCCCGTTTATTGACGGAATGAGAATGGCTAACTGGACAATCCTAGATGATGGCGTTGAGAACCTAGGCGCGGGTTCAATTGAGGAGATATTCTTGCCAGACGGTAGCGTCAGAGTAAGCGTTGACATCCAATATGACAAGGCGGATTACCCAATGATTCGCAACATATTCTTTGACATGACAACCACGCCTCCTGATACAAACGACTTCCCGGTCTGGACTGGTAATGAACCAGTGGATGACACAATCGTTCCAATGATCAAAGATGGTAGCGAAGTTGTTGCTATCACAGGCGAGACTATGGTAGATTGGGCATCAGATAACGATGCTTGGGGACTTGATTGTCAGTTCACTGAAACTGGATGGTCGAGCAGGATGAACTCTGATGGTGACTTACTTGTCACATCAGGAAGTTCACAATCTTCTGATGCAACCTGCCACCTTGTAGACCCATACGGAGCTACTAGCAATGCAAGCCACACATGGAGATTCGGTCAACCTGCAAGCTTTTCAGCAGCTGCGGGTATGTTCACCGATTCAGTAGAAATTGATTCTACACCGTCTCTACTTGTGCAAAACCTTGCTGTAGCAATCTCAGCAACCCAAGGAAGCACAACAGGAGTTGCAACAAATGTCAACCTAGGCTCAACAACTTCTAGTGATTCTGTAAGCCTATCTGGAATCTCACCCGGTGCTTTCATGATTCACGTAATGGCCACATCTCCAGGAATGTTGGATTGGGAAGCAGAATTCGATTTGGGATTGGAAAAGAGAAACTCCCTACCAGTTGTAAACATCGATTATGACTCAATCGAAGGAACATACGCAACATGGTCTTCTGACCAGTATTCATTCACACTTACCGGAACTGCGGTTGACCCAGACGGTGGAAGTGTAACACTGTCCGCTGTTATGTGTGATGAGACATCAACAGGATTCACCACCAACGGTGACGATTGGAGTGTCACGCTATCAATTGCAAATTGTGTCGCACAAGGCTTAACAGAGTATTATGTTGTAATAACAGCAAAAGATTCAGTAGATGCAATCAGTTCCACAGATATCACTGTACCAGATCCATATGCTACGGACAACTCAGGTACAGAAAATACAGATGACACATCTGAAGAAGAGAGCGGTTTACCTTCAATTGGCATGTTTGCATCAATCGTTGCAATGCTTGGTGCAGCACTACTAGCCAGAAGAGACTGATACCGGCATTAGTCGGAGGTTTTTGCGATGTTCAAAGGAAGGGTGGAAAAGGTCAGCCATGAGGGCGGTCTTTTGGTGAGTTATACTGGTGCATGCCCTGCATTGGGAAGTGTGATGGTAGACTCAAGTGAAACCTACATCGGCAAAGTCGACGGCGTAATTGGCAATCTCGAAAACTCTCTAGTCCACGTTGCTCACCTTGATAGGAAAGCAAACGCACAGGGGATGGTCGGTCTAGAGATAACAATCCGAAGCAAAAAACCTCGAGATAATCAGCGCTCAAGAGACAATAATCGCTCAAATGACAACCGTCGAGGCCGAAATGACTGGCGTTCTGATGATAGAGGACGACGACATGATAGGGACAGGGGCCGCTCAAGAGATGACCGTGGCAGAAGCCGCTCAAGGGATGACAGAGGTAGAGGCCGTTCAAGAGATGACAGAGGCGGCAATCGTAGAGACAGAGGTGACAACCGTCGCCAAAGTGAAAACCACTCCAGAAATGACTGGGATTGTGGAGAATGTGGCAACTCTAATTTTTCCTTTAGAACAGAATGCAATCGTTGCGGAGCGCCAAAGGGACGTGGCGGCAGAGGTCCAACAAAACAGTGGACCGGTAACGATAGAAGAGCTGGCGATAGAAATGAAGGTCCACAACCTCGTGCAGGAGATTGGGAATGCCGCAAGTGCAAGAAAATGAACTTCGCAAAGAGAAGTGAGTGTTTCAGTTGTAGAACTCCAAAACGTGTTGGTGGACCAAAAAGAAAGGGCCACCATAGAAGCCATAGAGACCCACCTCCTCTTCACTCAGCAAAATACGGCAGAGGTAGGAGGGATGACAGGTGAGTGCTGAGGGCCATTACCTCGATGCGATTGAAGCGGAAGAAGAAGGTGATTTTGACGCTGCTTTAGAGCACGCCCAAATGGCTGTAAAATCTGACCCAGAACATTCCAATGCTTGGTGGATGGTCACTTGTTTGTTGGCTCCAGATGGCAAATACCCAGATATCGAACAGGCGTCAAAAGCCCTTGCCGCCTGTACAAAAGTCGTCGAATTAGACCCTACAAGAGTTGACGCATGGGTCAAAGGTGGACGCTTGATGGTCGACCACTTAGGTCTGTTTGAGGACGCACTTCACTGGTGGCAGAGATGCAGAGAAGCTGCACCGCTTGAATCCGTACCTATTCTAGAACAAACCACTATTCTAGCAGATCTTGGAATGTACCCTGAGGCAAGGGACAGATTGAGTGCTCTATTCGAGGAAAACTTGGACATATCTAACTCACAATTGGCAAAAGTAAGTCAGTTACACAAGACGCTGGAAATGTCTGCTCAACAGGACACCAATTCGCACTTCAAACCGTGGAAGAAAAATGATGGGGGATGGACTGCAATCAAAATGCGTGCTAACAAAGCACCGGTTTCTGAGAACCTTCTATTCATGATGACGACAATTCCTTTCCTTATGATGGAAGTATTCCTATCTCGCTCATTATTTGGTGATGGATGGCAAGGATTCTGTTTCACTAGCATCCTAATCTTAGTAACCGTGATTATTGGTATGGGATTCACAAGAAGACTATACAGAAGTGTGAACAAGCCTGGATTCAACCTACTGAGAGCGATACAATTCGAAGCAAGCAGCGCTAGATTAGTTATCCCTAGCGATATTCGAATGGGCAAACTATACTTGTTCCTATTCTCAAGACACCCGCCAGCATTCCAGCAAAGGCTGGAGAGAATAATTGAATCGGGTAAGAGCCTTCCAAAAAATTGGAAAATGAATCTCCCGGATTTCGATTCTCATCTCGATGAAATAGGATACATCGAGGATGGCAGCGAGGACTCGTCTGAACTCTCTTCTTACGAAGAAGAGTGATCATGTACCAGCAGTGTAGTCCTTAGAGTATGCAATCTGCTCTTCAGTTAATTCGTCGATTGAGAATCCTAGAGTGTTTAATTTTGTAGTTGCAAGGTCCATATCTTGCTCAAGAGTGATGTCGTAAACCTTGGAATCCATGTCAGAGCCTTCTGCTGCTAGGCGGCAAAGTGAAAGGAATTGATTTGCGAAACTCATGTCCATTACCTCAGAAGGATGGCCTTCTGCTGCTGCAAGATTGACCAAACGACCCTCTGCTAGAAGGTGGACCTTTCTGCCATCCTTTAGGGTGTATTCTTGATTCTCAGCACGAATGGTTCGAACTGATTGTGACCTTTCTGCTAAATCTTCGATATTAATTTCACAGTCGTAGTGTCCAGTGTTAGAGATGATTGCACCATCTTTCATGATGTCAAAATGACGTCCAACAATTACGTCCTTAATTCCAGTTGCAGTGCAGAAAATATCTCCTAAAGCAGCGGCTTCATCCATCTTCATGACTCTGAAACCATCCATTACTGCTCTAAGTCCAGGAAGTGGGTCAACTTCTGTAATGATTACGTTAGCACCCATTCCACGAGCACGCATTGCGACTCCTTTTCCACAGTGACCATATCCTGCAACAACGAACGTTTTTCCTGCAATGAGGACACTTGTTGAGCGAAGAATACCATCAATTGTTGATTGGCCGGTACCGTATACATTGTCAAAGTCCCACTTTGTGATAGCATCATTCACTGCGATTACTGGATACTTCAAGTCTCCAGCTGCAGCCATTGCTCTAAGTCTGTGTACACCTGTTGTTGTCTCCTCTGTACCGCCAATAACCCCGGCCGCATATTCAGATTTGTCTCCGTGTACTCTGACGATTAAATCTGCACCATCATCAAGGGTTAGAGTTGGTTTGAACTCTAGAGTTCTATCGATGCACCAATAGAAGTCGTCAACCGATTGACCGTGCCAAGCATGTACAGAGTAGCCTTCCCTTGCTAACCATGCTGCTACCTCATCTTGAGTTGAAAGAGGATTACAACCTGACCATGACAATTCAGCACCGGCAGCTCGAATAGTTTCGATAAGAACTGCAGTTTCCTTCGTGACGTGTAAACATCCAGCAACACGCATACCTGCTAGTGGTTTGTCCTTCTCTGCCTGGGCACGCAATGCTGCTAGAACAGGCATTCTAGACCTTGCCCAATCTACTAGTAAAGCACCCTGATCAGCGAGACTCAAATCTGCAACGGTATACAACTCACCCTTGTCCATGGACACCGGCGAGTACGCATCCCTCATAGAACAATCGGTTACACAATTCACCCCCGTTTTAAGGGGGTGAATTATGCCTTAATTCCGCTATTGTTGTTGCTGGAAATGAGCGGCATATTGTTGCGCATAGGCCCGGGCTGTTTCCTCAGGATATCCTTGAGCAATCAGTTGTTGGACGTATTGCTCCATTGGATCCATCTGAGCAACACCAGCGTATCCAGCTGCGGTTGCACCGAAGTCATCACCCATTGAAGAATCGATGATATCTCCTTCCTTTCCGCCCCTTAGAACGAAGAAGAGGGAGAGAATTACTAATACAGCAAGTCCGATTCCACCGCCTAGATATAGCATCAGATTGTCTTCTTCAGCTGCTAACTCATCGCTCTCTGGAGCCTTGTCAGGAATACCGTCTCCGTCAGAGTCAATGTACTCTCCAGACCACTCACAGGTGCTGGTTGTTGCATTCCAAATCCAGTATGCATCCGGTTCAGCATCTACAACTTCTGTAGGTGGTGTGATTCCTTGACATGCTGGCAACACAATCTGGATGTCGTATATGATTGGCCATCTCTTATCATCACCTTCGTAAATCTTCAGATAGATTCTCCTGTCAAAGTCAGTCTCATTGGTGAACAAGTCGCTGATGGTCAGAGTTAGGGAGAAGTCATCTTGATCTCCCAAAGCCTCGGACTTTGCCCACTTTCCTTCTAACTGTAGTGTGTACTTTGCAACAGCAGTTTGGTCGAATGTGGATTCGTCTAATGCTGCTTCAACGTAAACATCTCCCTGCTCAGCACCATCTAAGATTGTACCACTCAGTGTGATGGTGTCTGTTACAACCTGTGTGCCATTCAATGACAAGTCTAGTTGGACGGTTGGTTCTGCGTCACCGAATCCTTCTGGAACAACTGAGAAGTACATCTTGTACTTGTCAGAACTCTTTCCTGCTTGGTCGAATACAACCAATTCGATACGGATTAGTGATTCTGTTTGACCACTCGGATCAACTGTTACGTTGTTGAATTGATATGACCACTTACCGTCACTCGAACTAGGAGTAACGAACGTGTGGCCATCCAACTTGTAGTTGTCTTCATCGTATGGCTTGTCGAACAGTACTGTCCACTCGTATTGTTCGATACCGTTTCCAGTCAGAGCGTCAGCGTCTGAAGAGTTACCAGCATCGAAATGGATGACTAGGGAACCTGTATCATCTAGGTGAAGTCTCTTTTGAGGCCAATCCACACCTGAAACAGTCTTGAGACCTTGGTCTTCAATTCTGTCTTCGTATTCAGCACGCATATCGATCTCTACGTCTGCAATAGGCCTGTATTCGTCTGCTCTTGTGTCATCTGTCTGGACAGTGACTGAGATAGTTCTCGAGTGACCTTCCTCATCGTGCAGATACAGAGTAATTTCCCAGGTTGCTCCCTGTAGACAACCTGTAGCAGAGGACAAGTCAACCTTACAGAATTGAACCATTGGGTTTGCTACATCTGTGTGGTCTGTGCCACTAGCCATTGAAGCTCCCATCCAATCTGTAGGTCCGCTCAACACCCAGTCTGAGTTTAGAGTCTCTGTGGAAGTTGTTTGGAATCCAAAGGTTACCTCAGAGTTACTCTTCATGTAATGGTATGCATATCCACCTGTTGATGGGTCGAAGGATGGTACTTCCCCGTTGATGGTTAGGTCCAATCCGTTTCCTAGTGTACCGAAGCCTTGAGGGTATGGTGACACGTGGTAATCTAGCATGTTTCCTAGTAGTGGGAAGGTAGCACTGTCTGCTCTCTCAGATACGCTTTCCACGTCGATTGTAGTGACTATCAGTCCTCCATCTACGTAACTGCACACACCAAGAACTGTATCTTGGGAATCCGCCTGAGATTGTATCAATCTCTGGAAGGAACCTCCTTCCTCTGAGTATCCACCACATGCACGTGGTATCGCTGTCGAAGATGCGCTCTTTGTATTGACAATCGCCTCAGTTACGGTTCCGAACTGGTCGAATCCTTGGAATGCTGCTAGGTCAACACCTTCCAAAATCGGGTGATATGGGTCTGCAACTTCCATGTTGTTGTAGGTAATTCTTGTCTCTGGCGTATCTCTAGGCTGAATGTGCATGTCAAACGGCAATAGGCTTTCACCTGTTGACGATGAATACTCATAGTAGTCAGTAGCACTGGAAAGGTGTACTTGCACAGTACCACCAGATGACATGAAGTTCTTCAATGCGTTTTGGTTGGTAGAAGAACCAATCAGCTCATAGTATCCCTTTCCACCTTCATCACTCGGCTTAGCTGTGTTTATATCTTGCTGAGGCATGATGACCTTGTCGTAGTGTACAAGCCATCCTAGGTCTAGGTATTCACTCCAATCGTTGATGTTGTATTGAGTGTATGTCATTCCAAGAATTACCAAATCTTCCTTGATCGCTGTAACTCTCGCTGAGTCTCCTGATAGGATTGCGACATCAACATCGTATGCAAATCCAGCGTGGAAGTATCTTGTGTTACCGGAGGAACTGCCGTCTGGCAGAGTTGCGTGGTAACTGATGTTGTACTTGTGACCGTCCATCCAACCGTTCCATGGTGTGAAGGTGACCGTAGTCCTCTCGTTTGCAGCGAGGGTTTGGCTAGGTCCAGCGGTTGTAGTGTGAACTTGTGCTCCAGTATCCATGTCGACTACAGTCATGTGGAATGTGTAATCTCCTTGCAAAACACCGTTTGTTGCAGATAGCGACCAGTCGTGCTCTGTTACGTTGTCAATTGGTAGGATACAATCTAGAACAACATCTGACAAACAGGAAAGGGTATCTGGTTTACCGAGTGTAATATCAACGCTTTCAACCGAGAAGATTACTCTTGCAACGTTATTTGCTACAGAAATTTCTTCGGCACCATACCATGGTGTTCCTTGGGTTGTGTTGTCAAAGATTGATTCAACTTCAATCATGTAAACTCCGGAAACGAAATCGTGGTTTGATACTGTGATTGTTCTGTTTTCTTCAGCATCGAGGTCTACAACAGATGTGCTGTAAACCGCATCCTGAGTGAATGAGAACTCTTGCAGAGAAATGTTGTCGAATGCAACACCACGTACACCGTCATTCTGTCCGTTGTGGATATCATCATTGGAGCGGAACTCGAAGTTGATATCTACTACAGATCCTGCTAGACTAATACACTCATCTGTCCAATCGTTTGTATCTGCAGATGTTGTGTTGAAGATGTACAGATGGGTCAGATCAATGCTCCTGCTCTGTACAAGTCCATCAGTATTGTAGAATACGTTGTAGTTTCCAGAACCACCGTTTACGTTAGTAGGGTCGCCTATATACTCGATTTCAGTGTTGTCGATTGTTGTCTCGTTAACAGGGTCAATGAATCCATTGTCGTCCTCATCAACGATACAGAAACCGTCTTCGTTGTAGTCATTCCACTGACCGTAAATTAGACCACTGTAGTCGTTGCCTCCAGTTGTCCAATCAGCAGTGATTGCAGCGTAATCGTTCACGTCAGTAGTTTGTCCAGATTGCTGGATGTCGAACCATGTTTCAGCGAAATATTCGAAGTTTAGAGCAACGAAGTCTCCACTCATGCTCGTCAAATCAATGTCAGGAATGGTTAGGGTTTCATTCTCCCAAACGCTACCATAGCTGTTTGGTGTGTCACAAGGGTGACCGAACCAGTATGCGTTTGAACCGAATACCTTCTCTGGGCATGATGAATCATCTAGGATTCCACCGTTTGCGTTGCCGTCATCGGTGTACCTGAATCCGGATGATCCTCCCTCGAATCCTTCATCACAAACAACAAGTGGAGATCCACAGTATACATCTGTTGGAATCGCACTGAATACCGTTGCTTCAAGGTCGAATGTTACGTTGGTGTTTCCTAGATGCTCTACCTTTACGTTGACTGGGAAGTTACCCTCTGCGTACAAACTACCTGGCTTGAAATCTTCAATTCCGACAACTCCAGGGTCAAACAGGTTGAACGCAGTAACATACCCAACAATTTCATCGTTTGCAGGTTGCTCGTCTTGACCGTAGTTCAATACTGCTGAGATACGGTAAGTAGTGCCATTTTCGAAGTCTGCTGATATAGCAGAAGTGTAATCCTCGTTCGGTGCGAGGTTGTTCATATTGATGGTTGACTGCTGTGTTTGAACGTTGCTTGTAAATACAGTGTTCTGCTTCCAAATTGTGACGTTGTCGATTGCGAATCCATCACGGCCACTCCAAAGTGACTCATTGGTCCCTAGGGAGCCTTCCCAACCAGATTTGAATCTAAATCTGATGTCAATAGTTTCGCCAGCGAACCTAGACAATTCGAAAGCGCCTAATCCCTCTTCAGTGAAGTTGCCCCAACCGTATTGAGTACCCGGGATTGCTCCTCCGTATCGGTAGATTGCTGCATCTAGACCTGTGTTTGCTTCGCTTTCTACTCTGCCGTTGTCATATCCACCCCAGTAGCTGGTTCCTGAAGCACACTGCCCTGCGAAGTAGGCAGAGTTTGGACAGTTCAGTAGAACCCATCCAACATCTTCTGAAAATACTTCAATCATTGCTGCATCGTCCCATACTTCAGCCAAAACAAATCCGTTCTGATCTTGTGAGTAAAGGTCGGATAGGCCAAGGTGTCTGAAAATTTCCAGACTCATCCAAGCACGGTCCGCACCTGTCAAGTCCACGTCGTTTAGGACCAAACCTTCGTCCCAGTTTGGCTCATATCCTGACCAAGTGTCTCCACTGGAGTTTGTCTTCATTAGACCGGACCACATGAAGTCAGTAGGATTGTTTGCGTTAGCTGCTTCTGTTGCTGCGTTGTTTCCGGAGGTGTGACCTACAGTACTGTTTGCTGCTACTTCCTCGTGCCAGTGAGCAACTCCGTAGTATGCTTCAGTAGACCAAGTACATCCTGTTCCACAACCGCTTCTGTCTTCTGGGTTGTCCCAGTCCATTGCATAGACTGTGACATTGCTGGATGCTGCTTCATCAACTTCCTTGATTTCAACGTCAAGAGTTGCTTGGCCGTTTAGAATATCCATTCCTGTGTTGGTTACACTAACCTCGACTTCACGAGTTCCCTCACCGAGTGCACCAACGTATGCATCTGTTGGGCTGATATCGATGCTAGAAACTGCCAGGTCTTTGTTATCCATCTCAATGACTACTATTCTGTCATAGGAACCATCCCAGCCAAAGTTGTCATCGTAAGTGAATTGGTCGTAAGCGCCGTGTCCAACGATCAAGTCAGGAGCACTGTTCGCTCCACCAATGACTTGTCCGACAGTTACCGTAGTAGGTCTCATTGCACCGAAGTATTCCAGTGGACTCATGTGACCTCCACCGCCGTTTGATAGTGTTACCTGAACGCTAGTTGGTAGGTTCAGATAGTAAGTTGAAGTTGTCTCACCTGTGGATGAGGTAGAGTTAGACTGTCTAAACTTAGCAGCGTGAACGAAGTCCGGTTCTCCATCACCGTTCAATTCTGCAACAGTTACTTCCCATGCGATGTACGGTCCGAAGTACACAGTCTTGGTTTGGCTGTATGTGTGTGTTGATTGAGTGATTGTTGCATAACTCACGTTTTCAGTGTTTGCGTCATTCATTGCCACGACGTCAATAATGCCGTCTTCATCCATGTCTCCGATGTCGAAACCACCGAATTCTACTCCTAATTGGTGATTGTGAGCAGATCCTGTATATCCTACACCTGTACCTTGACCACCAGTGGTTGCCCATGCGAATGAATCAGGGAATTTGTTAGAGTTACAATCGAATTCAATTACGGTTACGTTGTCTGAGTGGCCTGGTGTAGTGCTTGTACCTGTAAGGTAATCGACACCTTCTGCTCTGACAAGCCACATGTCGACGTCGTCACAAGAGCCGCTAATGCTGGTCTGAGATGGCTCACCCCAGTCGCCCAACTCAAGGTCCCTGTAAGCGTTTTGAGTTGAATCTCCTAGAAGTGTAACTTGGCCCTGAGTTGATGAAGTAATTGGACCCATGTAAGTTACAGCTCTTTGGTTCTTTATGTCTGCAAGTAACTCAAGAGTTACGATGTCGTCGTTTCCATCACCATTCAGATCTGCGACTGCTAAGTCCCACATCCAAATTACATCGTATTGCTCTCCGATGGAGAAAGTTTGTTCGTTACATCCACCGTTTTCGATGATAGTTACGTTACCTGGCGTGTCAACAACCAAAGCACCAGAAGCGTCTTGGGTCAGAGGTCTGTTTCGTGCATAGATGACTATGTCAATAGCATTGTCACCTGTAAACTCTCCAACCTCAACCTGCTGGGTGTTGGAATGGTCTTCGAAATCTGCATCCTGGTTTGGATTAGCAGATGTCCAAATATCGGTCCTTTCCTGGAAATGACCGTTTTCATTCCACAATACCGAAATCTTGGTACTGCGGTCATTCGCTGTTACAATATCCAAATCACCGTCACAATCGAAGTCACCTAAAGCAACGTCTACAGGGTCTGTGTCAGTTGTATAGGTCCTTGAAGTCGAAGCTGACACAAGGTTTGCGGCGGTCGTTGAAAGTAACATTACTAAAACTAAGAATAACG
>WTIV01000231.1 GCA_011525095.1 Methanobacteriota archaeon | reverse complement strand
ACGCGGCGCGATTAAATAGGGGAGGCAAGTCGGCAACTTGCTCACGTCCGTGAGTATCAGAGGTGAACAAGCATGCCAAAGCCTTGGACCAGCGAGCTAATCAAGAAGGCTCTAGGTGTAAAGAAGTGCAACGGTAGTTTGGACGCCGCAACAGAGGACTTGAGCCTCGAGAAAGCAATGGACGTCGCTCGTCAAAAGAACGACGACGGACACCTTACAGGAGCAGATCTGAAGGCGCAGACCAGAGAGGTCATCGGCACTTGTGTCGCAATGCGTGTAAAGATCGACGGTCTCTGGGCTAAGGATGCGCTAAAGACAATTGAAAATGGAGATTGGGACGAACGCTTTGCTTGAACTGATTCACGGACCGCGGGAGAGGGAGAAATCCCTCGCAGACCGAAGGGGTGACAGAAAATGGAAGAAAAAATATCTGAAGCAATCAAGAACGCCATCGAAGGCGCTCCAGAACGCAAGTTTGTTGAATCGCTAGACATAGCGTTCACCATTAGAGACGTAGACTTGAAAAATCCTAACAACCGTATCCAGGAAGAAATCCGTCTTCCTAACGGTCGTGGTAAAGATGTCAAGGTTGCAATGTTCGCTGCATCTGATGCAGCACAGAAGGCAAAAGCAGCTGGCATTCACGTCATCGATCCATCTGAAATCGAAGAATTAGGAAAGAACAAGGGAACTGCAAAGAAACTTGCGAACTCCTACGATTTCTTCCTATCAGAAGTCCCTCACATGGGTCTAATCGGTCGCTACCTCGGTGTAGTTCTCGGTCCTCGTGGTAAGATGCCACGCCCAGTACCTCCAGTAGTCGACCCATCAGTAATTGCAAGTGGTCTACAATCTACCACTGTAATCAAGTCCCGTGACAAGATCACTTTCCAAGCATCTTTCGGAACTCGTGCACAATCTCACGAAGAGTTGCTGAAGAACGCAATGGAAGTTTACAACCGTGTAACCTCCAAACTTGAGCGTGGAATTGGAAACATCCGTTCTCTATACATCAAGACCACAATGGGTCCAGCAAGCAGAATTGAGGTGATTAATTGATTCCAAAGGTAGCACCATGGAAGAAGGACACAGTCTCTGATTTGACTGACATGCTAAAGAAAGGCGGTACAATCGCCGTTATCGACATTCACGGTGTCCCTGCAGGCGCTATGCTAGGCATGCGTGCAGGACTACGCTCAACAATGAACATTCAGGTTGCAAAGAAGCGCTTGATGAAGTTGGCTTGGGAAGCTGTTGGAAACGACTTCGCAGACCTTGAAGCACTATACTCCTCAGCAGTTCAACCAGCATTAGTTCAAACAGACATGAACTCTTTCGAGGTATTCTCTGAACTAAAGAAGACTGAAGCAGGTCGTGCTGCTAAGCCAGGAGACGTTGCTCCATACGACATCGTTGTTGACAAGATGGACACCGGTATGCCTCCAGGACCTATTGTCGGTGAATTGAACTCCGTAGGTATCCCTGCAAAGATCATGAAGGGTTCCGTTCAAATCCAGAAGAAGGTAACAATCCTAAACGAAGGCGAAGTATTCGAGGGCGACCTCGGTCTAATGCTGTCCAAGATTGGAATCAACCCAATCGTTACAGGATTGAGACTATGTGGAACCATCGAAGATGGTACAAGATTCGAGCCAGCAACTCTGGACATAGACTACGAGCAGTTCGAGGCTGACCTAATCAGCTTCGGAGCAGGTGCTTTCAACTTGGCGTGCAACATAAGTTGGTTCACTCCACAGACAACACCTACGCTCATATCCAAGGCAAGCGGAGAAGCGCTTGCAGTGGCACTGGAAGCGGCGATTACAACCGCAGACACCATGCCACACCTAATCGGACGAGCAAACCGTGGTGCAATGGGCATCGCTGGTTCCTTGTCACCTGACGCACTCGACGAAGAGCTAAGCCAACTTCTTGGCGCAGCCGCTTCTGCTGCAGCATCCGCTGCAGCAGCAGCTCCGAGCACCGAAGCAGCCCCAGCCGAGGCTGAAGAGGAAGAAGAAGAAGAGGATGAAGGCGGATTTGAAGGCCTGGGATCCTTGTTCGGCTGAAAATAAAAAATAAATTGAGGTGAAAATGAATGGAGTACGTATACGCTGCAATGCTTCTGCACTCTGCTGAAAAGACAATTGACGATGACGCTGTATCTGCAGTCCTAAAGGCTGCAGGTGTAGATGTAGACGCTGCCCGTGTGAAGGCACTAGTTGCTTCACTAAGTGGTGTTGACATCGCTGAAGCCATGGCAACCGCTGTTGCTGCCCCTGCCGCTGCTGCACCTGCTGCAGCTGCTGCTTCCGCTGACGCTGCACCTGCAGAAGAAGAGGAAGAAGAGGAAGAAGACGACGGTGGCGGCTTCGAGGGTCTAGGCTCTCTCTTCGGCTGAAGTCAGGATTGAATCGAACTGATCCAACAGAACACGTGGGCCAATTTGGCCATCAGCGTGAGCAGGGTCCAGTTACGGTTACCCAAGCGGTCCACAGTCCGTGGTCAGCCTCGCCCACAAGTTGGGCTGGGGATTGCGGGACAGGCCGTGAATGGACCATCCACAACCTCCCCTCCGTCAAGGAGGGGAGGAATGTGGCCTTTCCAGCATTCGATTGAGGAATGCACCCCCTATCTTCTTCATATCTTACAGTCTGGGTTTAGTTAATGCTCAAGCGTAAGGAGTTCACTCTCGAGGTTTCAACCTCGCCGATTGAGAACATCAAAGCGCTGCGTATACTCGCTGAATCCAATGAATGGTCGCTAACTACCCATGAGGGTAGCCGTTTAGTAGACCGTTTTGCAATCATTATTCCTATGGCTCAAAGCGCCAGAACCCTTGGTTTGGAGGTTATGGATGGACCTCTCAAAGGATTGGAATTACATTCTTGGGCTGAGACCAAGGGAAGTGCAGGAGCAATCAACATGGCAGCTTGGACAATTCCTGGCGGTCAAGGCAATGAAGAGGCGATGGATCTAATTCGCGAATGGGCTAAGTCACTTCCTAGGTGTCCTTGGAAATGGTCGTTTGGAGAACGCAGTAGAATCGGCTATCTATTGCCCGTTTTCAGGCGCTCACGCAAGGCTTTCGCTAAGTTGGGATTGACCAAATGGGATAAGAAATGAATCAAAACCTTTGGAAACTAGCACCTGCACAGCACGGATATCGGAGGCGAAGTTATGGCGTTCATGGATGACCTAAAAACCGACCAAAGAACACAGATTCTAGTTGCTGGAATCGTCTTTTTCGCAATCGCTTTCCCTGT
>WTIV01000204.1 GCA_011525095.1 Methanobacteriota archaeon | reverse complement strand
ATGCTGATGTCGCCAATGCCTTCCTCAACTGTTGGAGCTTCAGGAGAATTTTGAATTGGAGAATTGGAATGGATTGTGTCTCCGCTACTGGGGTCCGGTCCCGTCTGACTCCAAACTGTTCGAATGGTTCTATTTTCCCAATCTGCCTGCTTCGCATCATATGACCAAGACTCATTGTGATGAGCACCGGCTCCTAAATCTGAATTAGGAAGGGCTGCGATTCCTGTGATGTTGAACCAATCTTCTTGGTGAACGATAATCACATCGAACATTGTTCCGGTTTCGTTTGCCTGAGTTGTTGTGTCTTCAATTGTCCTAACAACTCCGAACGTGCCTTGAGCATCTCCTGTGATAATTCCATCCACGTGAAGGTCGTCCACAGTAACCATACCGTCTTCTTGCTCTTGGTGGAAATCATGGATTGTGCCGTTAATCTGCACGCTAGCATTCTCATCTTCGCCTGAGAAGCCAAATGTCCCCTCGCCAATCATTTTGCTCAAATGATCTACACGAACCCCGTCTTCCCACCTTTCTAATGACTCAAAGGTATTCAGCGTGATATCCATCCTTGTATCATTGTCTTCCATGACTAAATCAGCAGTAGCCTCGAATTGTGTATGAGATAATCGCCTGACTCCGTCCGAATCCCAAGTTTCAATCAGCAACACCGCTAGGTCGCCACTGAGGTTCATCATTTCTCCATCTTCGTTTGCATCTAATGAAATTGTTCCATTAGCTTCCAGCCTGAATCTCTCGTCAACCACTCCATTCAGAGTTGAGCGGTTGATCCACGCATCGCTAACAACTCCAAGAATTTCGACGTCTCCTTCCTCTCCGTCATTTCCAACTCCGATTGTTCCATCGCCTCTTGCATCGAAGGTCTGAGCAATCATTAGACCATCTACAGTGGTTTCATTTTTCCAAACCGAATTCAAATCAATCATCATCGAAATACTGCTATCAGCAGTGTTTGAAATTATGAATAAAGTTCCATTTCCTCTTTCCCATGATTCAAGGCTTGAGCCGATTCTTTGTTGCCAACCTTGGCCGTTGAAGATTAGATTGTAGGCCTGTGTGCCATTTTCATTGTCCCACTCCTGGTCCATTTCCCACTGCGAGTTTAATGTGACTTCATGGTCGGCAAGCGGTTGGCCCCACAAACCAACAGTTACGGTTCTTGAAACAGTACCGGCTTGTATCGTAATGATGTCGCCATGCGACAGTGAAGTATTAGCAACAACCCGTAAATCATCACCGGTTGTGTCGTAAATCAGGTCTAAATCCAATGATTCTGAACCACGCAAATGAGTGACATTGATTTCGGATAAATCAACATCACCGGATATCGAGTAAGCGTGTTCAGCACCCCAGTCGACGTTTATTGTGACAGGAGTGGTCTCATCTGCATTTGCAATTGGTATTACCGATACCAAGAACAGCACAACTAGCAGACCTGCTTTGACCTTCATGCTACTATGGTGAGCCCGCTACTCTTCAAGACTTTGGGGGCTATGATTAGCCCCAATGGTCAGAAGTGAATGCGTTTGGATTGACTGGCTTGTCTCCTTCTCTCATCCAAATGTTTCCTGCGTCGCCGTAAACATCTCCGAATGGGTCGACTTCTACAACTTCGACTTCACGGTTCATGTAAGCCTCAACACGCTCTCGTAGTTCTGGCTTAAAGCGCCAGTAGTGAATTCTCCATTCGCGTCCATCCCATAGGGTAGTTTCTTCTGATTCGGTAGTTAGAAGATCATAGTCTTGGAACATGTAGAACAAGTTGCGGTCTGTAGGTTCTAGGGCATTATCGATGATTCGGTCGTAGAAACCGAAGAAACCGAGTGCGTGCTCTGCCATACCGCCAGCGACTTCAGGGTCCATTTCCATGTCGATATGTTGTCTTATTGCTTCGGTTAATTCCATCATTGTCATTCCCATTCAATCACCCCGCGCTTAGATACCGGCTGCCGCACTTTGCTCCGCTGCGCAGTAATATGTATAGGTCGAAGTCCCTAATTAACCCAGCGATGATTTTGGCCCAATCGAGCACTTCAAAGGGGAAATCCGACCCGCAAGTGCATGGATGAGCAGTTCGCGGAGGGTAATTTCCTCGGGTTGCCTGACCCCGGGGGCCCTGCTGATGTTGTCATAGCATCAGTCCCATATGAACTCACCACTTCTTACGGACAAGGAACCTCTGAAGGTCCTGCTGCTTGCATAGAAGCCTCAGCTCAAGTCGAGTTGTACGATATTTTGCTGGATGAAGAGTTGCCTGCGGGTCGAGTTATTCGTACTGCTGAGCCTTGGGATGGAGAAGGAGCAACACTCCAAGAACAACTCGACGGGATTGGTAAATATGCGTCTGAACACTATCAAAGTGAAGCATTCCCGATTTTCCTTGGTGGAGAGCATGGTATACTTCCTGGAATATTGCGCGGTTGCCCTGAAAAGGTGACTTTGGTTCAAATCGATGCGCACGCCGATTTGCGAGATGAGTTGGATGGCGAGCCCTACTCGCATGCTTGCGCAATAGCACGTTCTTTGGACGAAGGGGCGCTAGCAGTCCATCAAGTGGGAATTAGAGCATATTGCCGGCAAGAAGCGACATTAATTGATAATGATGAGAGAATCCATACTTGGTTCGCCCGGGACATCATGAGTCCTTGTACAGGCGCCAAGTCATGGTCTGGATGGTTAGAATCAATCAAAAATATCGACGGGCCGGTCCACTTGACGGTCGATATTGATGGTTTGGATGGCTCTTTGGTTCCCGCAACAGGAACTCCAGTGCCAGGAGGACTAACTTTCTGGCATGTTGTTGAAACGATAGAGACGGTTTTTGCAAATTGTAACGTAATTAGCGCCGACGTGAACGAAATTGTTCCTCAAGAGGACACCCCTCTAACTCAATTCACTGCGGCGATGATTGCAACAAAAATTGCGGCAGCACACATCGCTGCGTTGAGGTGAAAACATGGCACACGGTTCACACATAATGCTGGATTGCACCGGTGCAGTTGGCATTGATGGCGATTGGATGCTAGCGCTGATGGAAAGGGCAGTCGATGCTTCAGGTGCAAGGAGGGTACATTCTCACATTGAGAGTTTTGACGGAACGGTCTCTCCACCCGGTTTTGCTTCTGTTGTGCTTTTGGATGAGAGCCACGTCAGCGCTCACTGCTATTCTGACACCGGTCTTCTTGCAATCGATGCATTTTCTTGTGGAAATACCGACCCTGCAAGAATAATTGAAGTCATTGAATCTGAAATTAG
>WTIV01000047.1:458-3294 GCA_011525095.1 Methanobacteriota archaeon | reverse complement strand
GGCTGGGTCTGGGTGTCGCCCATTGATCTGAGTGCGCTCCAGAGCATCGATAAAGAGCCCGCCCGCGGGAACATGTTGAACGGAATCTGATGGGAGTAAGCGGTTAACAACCGTCCCATTGCACCCAGCGGGTATTTAGTCACCCGGGCCCTGCCCTCTCCTTCCCATAGTCATTGGGCGCTCCACGCAATGGCGCATTTCCGAATGCGAGGGCAATCGCAGCCGCATGTGGCCGCCAGTTGTGGGCCGCAGCGTCAAATAAAATTAAATTATTTTTAATCAAGTAAAGATGTGATATACATCACACTTAACAGCTGGATTGCTCCCCCCCCTCACGTCATTGCGAGGCCAGTGTGCGGCAGTAACCCATGCGTTCGAACCCGCTTAGACATCAACACTCACTGAACAGGGAATGTTTATGAATTCAGTTGCAACCCGATGTGCTCTGGCACTGCTCACTACCACAGGTTTGGTCACTGCTTCCTTTTGGGCGGCCAGTCAAAGTAGCCCGCCTCTCCAGCCGCTTTCCGATTCAATTCAACTGATCTCTGCAGATGAGATCACTGTGCAATCGGTCGCAACCCAAAGTGCGAAAACTTACATCGTCATGCTGGCAGGAGACCCCGTGGTCAGCTACGAAGGGGGTGTCAAAGGCTACGCCGCCACCAAGCCCCGCAAGGGCCAGAAAATCAACCCAAACAGTGGCAAGGTAACCAAATACAAGGACTACCTGGACGGCAGGCACGACGAGGTACTCGCAGGCGTTAAGGCCTCAGGCAAGAAAAAATACAGCTACGGATACAGCTTCAATGGTTTCGCGGCGGAATTGACCGTAGGCCAAGTTGTTG
The DNA here is from genome assembly GCA_011525095.1 of Methanobacteriota archaeon. GTDB lineage: Archaea > Thermoplasmatota > Poseidoniia > Poseidoniales > Poseidoniaceae > MGIIa-K1. Next base: position 2,446 of record WTIV01000047.1, on the reverse strand, counting down.
CGCTCAAAAAAAGGAGCGATGTACTGGCTGTCTGGGAGGATGAACTCCGGGACGTTGAGACCAATTACACGCCTGATTTTCTGGGACTGAATGAACCTGGTACGGGCCTCGTGGCGGGTCTCGGTCTAACGGGCGAAGACGTCATTATTGGCATCATCGACACGGGGGTTTGGCCGGAGCATCCGAGTTTTGATGATCGGGTTGGTACCAACCCAAGGGGCAAGGAGGGTAAGCTGGACTACCAGCAAATCCCGGGCTGGCACGGCAAATGTGTTCCTGGCGAAGACTTCAACGCCTCTGACTGCAACCAGAAGCTGATTGGTGCCCAGTACTACAGCACCGGGTTTCTGTCATTCTCGGCAATTGAAGAAGCCGACTTCCTGTCGCCGCGGGACTCGTCGGGCCACGGCAGCCACACGGCCTCAACCGCCGGCGGCAACGGAGACATCCAGCCCACATTCAACGGTCAAGTCATCGGGCCCAACATCGCGGGCATGGCACCCAGAGCCCGTATTGCCTCCTACAAAACCTGTTGGGTGGCGCCGGGAGCCTCCAACTTCTCCTGCGCAGGCTCTGACCTTCAGGCCGCAATTGACCAGGCTGTCGCTGATGGCGTCGACATCATCAACTATTCCATCGGTTCCTCAAGCACCGGCCTGATCGGCCCCGATGATATTGCCTTCCTGTTTGCTGCCGATGCGGGGGTCTTCGTTGCCACCTCCAACGGCAACAGTGGCCCGGAAGCCAACACCATTGGATCGCCGGCCGGCGTGCCCTGGGTCACCTCCGTGGGCGCATCGACCCGGGATGGCGAGCGGGTTGTACTGGGTATTGAGGTCACTGACCCAGCTGAGGCGGCGGGTGAGTATGCCGCCGTTGAAGGCGCCATCACCGCACCACTCAAGGAGACGGGCGAAGTATCCGGACCGCTCACGGCCGCTGTCCCGCTTCTTGCCTGCGACACACTGACCAATGATCTGACCGGGCAAGTCGCACTGATCGAAAGGGGCGCCTGCGCATTCGATGTCAAGCTGACAAACGCGGTAGCGGCGGGGGCCATTGCGGTGGTCGTCTACTCTACCGGGGAAAAAATCACGATGGGGGGCAGTCTCTCCTTCGACATCCCGGGGGTGATGATCGATCTTACGGATGGTCTCGAGATCGCAGCGGCCATAGGCGAAGGCTCCGGTGCGGTCACTTTGGGGCCCGACACCTTCACCACGGAGCCGACTGTTGGCAACCAGATGGCCGGTTTCTCCTCCCGAGGGCCCAATGGCAGCGCGTTTGACATCATCAAACCCGATGTCACGGCACCGGGAGTCGCCATCCTGGCAGCCACCACGCCCGAGCAGAGTGCGGCGGGGGGTGTCCAGGGTGAGTTGTTCGAGTATCTGCAGGGCACCTCCATGTCCAGCCCCCATGTCGCGGGTATCGCTGCCCTGCTCAAGGAGGCCAACCCGGACTGGTCACCCGCCGCGATTCGTTCGGCGCTGGTGACAACAGCCCGTCAGGATGTGGTCAAAGAGGATGGCGCAACGCCAGCCGATCCCTTTGATTTTGGCGGTGGACACATTGTGCCTAATGCCGCCGTGTCGCCAGGCCTCGTTTATGATGCCGACTTTAACGACTACGTCGCCTTCCTGTGCGGGGCAGAGCCCGGCTTCGTGCCCGCTTCTTTCTGCGGTGCGCTGGAGGCACAGGGATATTCCCTCGATGCCAGTGACCTGAACTATCCCTCTATCGGGATCGCCAAGCTGACAGGCCTGCAAACCATAGAACGCAGCGTTACCAATGTTGGGGAGGCCGGGACCTTCGTGGCCTCGGTCGAGGCGCCCGCCGGCGTCGATGTGATCGTAAGCCCCAACACATTGGACCTGGATGCCGGTGAAACGGGTGACTTTACCGTGACTTTCACTACCAATGAGAGCGTGGTGACCGGTCGGTGGCTGTTTGGTGCCCTGACCTGGGAGGGCGGCGCCAGTGACGTG
>WTIV01000047.1:0-448 GCA_011525095.1 Methanobacteriota archaeon | reverse complement strand
GTGACGTGCGTAGCCCCATCGCGGTGCGCGCCCTGGGTATCGATACCGAGACCGAGTTGTTCCTCAGTGGCGTCGAGGGCTCTACTTCCTTTGACGTGACCTTCGGCTACAGCGGTGCTTACACCGCTGGAGTTCATGGTTTGAATCTGCCGGGCGCCCTGGACGTGGATAACGATGGTAGTGTCTTTGATCAAGTACCGGACGATCCGGAAAACAGCTACGAGTTTTTGGGTGACGGTACCATTACCACAGCCTTCGGCTTCTTCTCCAATACAGCAGCCTTCCGGGTGGCTTTGCTTGATGAGTTCACAAGCCCCGGGGCGGACCTCGATCTCTACCTGCATGAATGCCTCGCTGGTCTCGGATGTTTTCCATCTCCCATAGCCTTCAGCGGCAACTTCACCAGTGATGAGGAGATAACGCTGTCATTGGCTAACGGCCTCAAATC
>WTIV01000132.1 GCA_011525095.1 Methanobacteriota archaeon | reverse complement strand
GCAGCAGATAGCCAGAGATAATCTCTGAATTGATTTGCAGTCGTGAGATAACCATCAAACATCATAGCAGCGAGAGCAATTCCACTCATCAGAATAGAAAGGCTTGCAAGTTTCAATGACTCAGTGAATCTATCATCACCATATGTGGCCAAAGCTACAGCAGATGCTGAACACAATGAGGTCGAAAAGAGCAGGAATGTTGGCCAGAAAACTATCCAATATGGATTAACTTCGCCATTACGCCAAACCGGTGTGAAACTGTACCAGTGCATCAAGCAGAAAATGCCTATCGAGACGAATACAGCGATTGTACCGCTCCATCTAGCACTAGAATCCAATCTACCAACCGGCACATTACCACCGAAGACCATGCCGTGGATACCGTAGGCTAGGAGTAGTGTTGGAGCAATTATAGTAAGAATGAGGTGTCCACCTGCCGAAGAGTCAGAGTCAGGAACAGTCCATGATGAAATCATTACTAGAATCAAACCCAATAAGGCAATCACCTTGCCTAGTGATTTCGTCTTTCCACTAATCGAGAGCCATATCCCAACAGGAATTAGACACAACGGAATCCAGAACCAGAGAGCCGCCTCTAGCATTGGATTCATGTATGCCTCGGCTGCAAGAGGACTTATCAACCTCACCGGTATAATTGGCCTCAGTGGCGTGATTTGCCATTTTTGCCATTCCGTCACCACTAAATAGAGGACGCTTGTGGGCCGAATGCTCAAGGTGAGACTATGGTAAAGATGCCACGTCAAGTAAAGCGTTACAGCCCAAGTGCTGGCAAGCACACCATGCATACAGTAGAGCGTGTCAAGAAGAAGCGCGCTAGTGAACTGAAGTGGGGTCAGCGACGTTTCCGTAGAGTCATGGCTGGATACCGTGGTTTCCCACGTCCTAAGCCAGATGGCCGTGAAAAGCCAACAAAGCGTGTTAACATCCTATTCCGCTGCACAGAGACCGGTAAGGCTCACTATGCTCCTTGCCAGCGTGCAAAGAAATTCGAACTTGTAGACAACTGAGGTGTGAAAAATGACAGCAAAATTCCTGAAAGTTTCCTGCCGTGATTGCTCTCATGAGAGCGTTATCTTCTCCAGAGCCACTACATCGATAGTTTGCGGTGTTTGTGGTTCCCTACTGACCAATCCTGCTGGCGGAAATGCTCAGTTGGTTGGATGCAACGTCGTTGAGACACTTGAGTGAATGGAGGCAAGTCCTCCATGGCAAGTAATTTACTCGAAAACGGCCCTAGCGAAGGTGAACTAATCGTCGCTGTTGTCCGAGAAGTAAAGCAAAACGGTGCATACGTTGACCTAGACGAATACGAGGGGATTGAAGGTTTCATTTTCATTGGTGAAATCGCTAGCGGATGGGTCAAGAACATTAGAGCATTCGTTAGACCTGGACAGCGCTTGATATGCAAAGTAATGCGCACAAGAAAGGACAACAAATCACTCGAACTATCATTGAAGTCTGTAAGCGAAGAAAGGAGAAGGGATCGCCTCGCTCAATGGAAGAATGAAGAGAGAGCCAAGCAACTTCTAAACGTTCTAGCAGAGCAAGTTGGCTGGACAAAGGAAGAGCATCTCGAATATCAGACTGATTTGACTGAGTCTTTCCTTACTCTATACGGTGCTTTTGAGGAAGCGGCAAAAACTCCTGAATCCCTTACAGAGATTGGATATGAAGGAGATTGGATACAGCCATTCATCGAATTAGCCGTCAAAAACATCATTCCAGATACTGTAGAAATCCGTGGAAGATTCAAACTTAACGTAGACCAATCTGAAGGTATTGAAGTAATCAGAAAGGCACTCATCGCTGCTGAGAACGTGTCAGATAAGGAATCCGAATTAGTCGTTACATGTCACTATGATGGAGCACCATCATACAGAATTGATTTGAAAGCACCTGATTTCAAAACTGCAGAAGATGCTTGGACCAATGCTACACAAGCTTGCATCGAAGTTGTGGAAGCCGCAGGCGGTTCCGCAGAGGCTGAGAGGGAGTGAAATGGCCCGCCAGATGATGCAAAAGTGCAAAGATTGCGGATACCACAGTCTTTCGACGACTTGTCCACAATGTGGAGGGGTTTCACAAGCCGCTGCACCGATGAAGTGGTCACCAGAGGACAAACGAGCACACTTGAGAAGGAAACTCGACGGTGTTGAAGAGAGCGGATGGGCAGAAACACTGCCTACATTGGCGTCAAGCGAAGAAGAATGATGCCAATCATTATACTGCTCCGAAAAACGCTAGCTGCTTCATGAGTGTCCTTATCGATTGGGTTTCTGAGACCAACACGCTAGGTGGGACACTACTCGTTGCAATGCCAGGAGTAGGAGACGTAGGAAAATTGGCTATTGATGCAGTCAACACAGAATTAGATGCAGAGCCAATTGCAAGACTGATCCATCCGAGTTTGCCGCCACTTGCAAAATTGGATGAAAATGGTTTACTCAAACCACCTCACATACTTTTGTCAAGACTAGAAATCGATGGTCGTGAGATTTTCACATTAACCGGTGACGCTCAACCAATGACGCCCGAAGGTCAGTCAGAAATGGCACAAAGTGTTCTTGAACTGTTTGAAGAAGGTGAGGTTGTAGTATTAGCAGGAATGTCTGCAGAAGCAGAAAGAAAAGACGTATTTTGCATCACCAGTTCATCGGAATATAGAATTGAGTTAGAGAAAAATGGCGTCGATGTAAGAAGAGATGAACCTAAGGCAGGTGTAATAGGAATGGCCGCACTTATCACTGCCTTAGGCCCTGTAAAAAACGTTAGAACATCCTGTAATATTGCCACCACAATTGGTAACTCAGCAGACCCCGTAGCTGCGCAATTACTGCTTGAGACAATTCGTAGATGGTGGTCACTACCTCTTCCAGTTCCTATTGATGCAACACAAAGGCTCGCAAACAAACTCAGAGAGATGCACCCTGGTAAGCCTGATGATTTGATTTCTGAGTTGTCAGATTCTCCAAACTCAATCTACATGTGATTAGCCGCCAGAACTGACGATTGTAAGATTTAGAGAAACATCTGCGTTCAAGATTGTGGTGTGAGGAAGCACAATATCTTCATGACTTACAATGACTGTTGAAGGGTGAATCCCAACAACGTCTAAAGCATCCTTTACTGTTGAGCCGACTTTTAATTCAATCGAATGGTCATGGCCATGGCCCTTCAGTGCAACCTTCATCATCTCACCCGAGTGACATCACGCTTATGATGGTCGTGCAGGTGGGCGGCTTGTCAGCCGAGATCGCATAGCCCGGTATTGCGGTGGATTCGAAATCCACTGTCCCTTGG
>WTIV01000100.1 GCA_011525095.1 Methanobacteriota archaeon | reverse complement strand
ATTGATTTCATGCGTATCTTGAAGAACATGCCATCCTTTGATGTCATTGAATTCCAAGCTGAAGATATCTGCAGAAGTGGATTTGTCAAAGAGTACATAACAACAAAACTTGAATTAGGACTGTAATGTTCAAACATATTGAAATTGATTACCCTAAATTAGATAGGGAGATGATTGATGGTGTTAGATACTATGACACTCCAGATGGAAATAAACTTGTTTCTATTACATCTATCATTAGTCATTACAACAGAGAGATCTTCAGAGAATGGAGAGCAAAGATAGGTAATGAAGAAGCAAACAAGATTACGAAGCAATCCACAAGCAGGGGTACTGATATGCATACTCTTGCTGAGTGCTTCCTTAGGAATCAGCAGTTACCTGAAGTCCAGCCACTATCACAATTCCTCTTTCTACAAGCTAAATCTGATCTGGACAAGATAGATAACATTCATGCCATTGAGCAAGCACTCTTCAGTAAAGAGTTGGGAGTTGCTGGCACAGTTGACTGTATTGCTGAATATGAGGGTGAACTTGCTGTGATTGATTTCAAGACCAGTAAGAAACCAAAACCTGAAAAGTGGATTGAACATTACTATGTACAGTGTGCAGCATATGCTTGCATGTTATATGAAATGACTGGTATAATGGTGAAGAAGTTTGTCATCATAATGTCTTGTGAAAATGGAGAATGTGTAGTTTATGAACAATACGACAAGAGAAAGTATATCAACCTACTCTCAGAATACATTAGAGAGTTTGTTGAATTTAAGCTTCAAACCTATGCCTGAAGAGAACATTAATGAACTGATAGAGAAGAAGTTCTACAGTTCTAAAAAGTTTGCTGAAGAGATTGAAAAGACAGTGCTTGAAAACAAGGGCATGAAGTATATGGATGCCATCATTTTTTTCTGTGAGAAAAACAATGTGGATGTTGAGTCAGTTCCTAAGTTAGTTTCAAAACCACTTAAAGAAAAACTGAAAGCAGAAGCAATGGAGTTGAACTTGTTAAAAAGAACATCTCGTGCTAAGTTACCACTATGATTTCTTACAAAGAACTCAGACACCTCAGAATGCTAGCTGCAATAAGAGAGGGATATATTCCTGAAGATCAACTCAAGTACATGGGTAAGATTGATGGAGAGCATACCTATCTTATTGACAATAAGCATGTTGTTAAACTTGATGAAATTGTTGATTTTGAAGAGATAAATGATCAAGGTGAAACCATTTGATGCATACAAGTCCTATCTTGGATTGAAAAATCATTTTACAAAACAGAAGTATGACTATCACAAGTATTGTGGAAGGTCAAGAGCATCTGTGCAGAGTTTTTACAAAAGAAAGGATAGGTATTTCTTTGAGAAACTCAGCAGACAAAAAAATGATGATGAGGTGATTGAGTTTTTTGTATCTAATTTTGTAGCATGTGATAATCCAGAGTCCTTATGGATTGGTGAGATTGTAAGAAATGGTGAAGATTATTATACAGATTGGAAGAAAAAGATGCAGTCCATGTCTTACCTCTTTAAGGAGCAGGTAGACACACTGTTTTCTAATTATAAATTTGATGAAGTATTTCATATTGAGAATGGCAAACATCCTATTCTTGTGAAAGAACTTCTTCAGAACAACATATCATTAGAAACTTTCATCATTCTTGAAAACATTCTTGGATTCAAGAAAGATTTTGACAATAAAATGAATGATCCTGTGTGGGATTTTCTTTCACTCAGAATTGACAAGTATAAATCCTTCCTACATATTGATGTGTTACGCTATAGGAAAATTCTTAAACAGGTTCTAGGGATATGAGTTATTTTAAGTCTGATATTGTTCAGCAGGAGATGAAAGAGATTGAAAATCTTCAGGAGAAGGTGTATAAATCTGTCTTTCTCTTTCCATCCATGAGCAAGGAAGATAAAGTAAAACATATAGAAATGATGGAGGATCTGCTTACAAAGCAGAGAATCTTTTATACTAGACTGACATTGTCTGATGATCTTGATGCCATCAAGATGAAAGAAAGTATTTTGTCACAGGCAAAACAACTTGGTTTTCCTCAGGATGTGAATCTTGATCATGTGTTTTCCAATATGGTGGGTATGATTGAGAACATGAAGAAGTCTTTGAGTGAGTCTTGACAACTGACACAAACCCAATAGAATATAAGAGGCTACCCAACCCTCACACAAGCTAAGGGAACAGGCCAAATCTAACAAATACGAGGTAAATCCAATGTCTTTTTCAGACCTGAAGAAACAATCTTCACTTGGGTCTCTCACCAATAAGTTGGTGAAAGAAGTTGAAAAAATGAATAATTCTGGTGGTAGTGGGGCAGATGATCGCCTCTGGAAACCAGAAATGGACAAGTCTGGTAATGGATATGCAGTCATTCGCTTCCTACCAGCACCTGAGGGAGAAGATCTTCCCTGGGTGAAACTGTATTCTCATGCATTCCAAGGACCTGGTGGATGGTATATTGAAAATTCACTGACCACAGTTGGTGGTAAAGATCCTGTTGGAGAACTCAATCGTGAACTCTGGAACAGTGGCAATGAGTCTGACAAGGATGTTGTTCGTAAGCAAAAGCGTAAGCTTTCTTTCTATGCAAACATCTATGTTGTGAAAGATCCTGCCAATCCTCAGAATGAGGGTGGTGTATTCCTTTATAAGTTTGGTAAGAAGATCTTTGACAAGATCATGGATGCCATGCAACCTGAGTTTGAAGTGAATTTGGCGGAACAGAGACAGAGACTTGATTTATCTCCAAGAAGAGATGCAAAAAGGTTAAGAAGAGTTTTTGAGAAACTTGAAGCAAAACCTGGTTACAAGTCACTTTTTAACACTGCTGAACCTGCTGAAATATCTGAAGCTACATCACAGGACAAGGGTAATAAAGACAAGGGACCAAATACTCCAAAAGATGGAAAAGTTTCTGCTAATGTAGATGTGGAGGTTAATATCAATTCCTCAAGTTCAGGATTTATGAGTCCTACACAGGATTCTGGTTCAGGCAATCGTATAGACACAGAGTCAAATATTGTCAAATCATCAATTATGAGTCTTAAAATGCCTGCAGAGACTCCACCATCTGCCATAACAAAGAATGATGGGTTGATGAGATATCCAATAAAAGTGCCACCATTTGGATATGATCACATACAAATTACAGCATATAATTATGTTGCTGGTCAATTAAATAGAGAAAAAGGGGCAGCCTTTCAGCAAACTAGTGCAGAGAGTAGGAAAGGTAATCCAATCAAGAATGGCACTGTGATCCTACCAATGCAACCCAATCTTTCTGAGACTAACTCCATTGATTGGGGTGGT
>WTIV01000221.1 GCA_011525095.1 Methanobacteriota archaeon | reverse complement strand
ACAATTTCATCTGCTCCATCAAATCCATTTTTGTGATTAGATGGATCAGGATCTCCAAGTCCCATCTTATTCAAGAAATCATCAGTGCTGCCCTCCTCAATGTTTGAGGTAGCCTGACGTCTTGCTTTATTTAACCAATCTCTTGCAGTTGTGTGTGCCTTTGCTAATTTCTCTGCCCAGATCATGTCCTCTAGGGGGACAGTCTCTTTATTAGCAATGAGCCTACAGATGGACTCTAAACGAAGTCTGTATGCAGTAGAAAGCATCTTAATCTCTATGCAGTTTTGCTTCTAAATCTGTTGTCCTTTGGAAATCAGCATATGCACCTTCAGATCTTTCATGAAGAATGTCCATGAGATCAGCATAGATTACATCAACTTCAATATAATCATTGAAGTATGAATCAATTGCTTCTTTGAGATACCTTTTACGATTCCACTCAGGTGAATAAGGCTTATACATGATATGAGGAATACATGATTTAATCATATTACTATTTAACCATTCTGTCAACGCTCTATCTGACCAATTCTATGTTTTGTAGCTTCTAGTTTATTGATGATAACATCACAACCTATCTCAGGTCTTGCCTTTCCACAAGTAAAGAAGTCTACAGCAGCTTCTCCTCTCTCAGGCCAGGTATGGATTGAGATATGACTTTCACTTAAGAGACCAAGAATGGTCACTCCATGAGGAGAGAATACCTTTGATGTCATCTGCAGCAGGTTGACTTTGCTTATGGTGCAAGCTTCAGTAATACACTGTCTAAGAAAATGCTCATCATTAAGTATGCCAAATGGGCAACCATATAGATTTACAAAGTAATGCTTACCCATCTATAGGATCATCCTCCAACTCTTTGATCATTTTTGAAATAACCTCTTCAGATCCATCCAGAGTTTTCAGTTCAAAGAAATTAGATTTGCGATACTTGTTCAATCTTTTATATTTTTTTATGAGTTTATCCAAATCATCCTTGGGCAGATCAAACTCAACATCAAATCCTTTTCCCATATTACTTCTTCTTAGTTTCTTTTTTTTCTACACCCCAAAGTTTAGGATTGATTCTTCCCTCTGCTTGATTCATGGTGACAAAATTCTTTTTGTATTGATCATAATAGTGATCAAATATGTCAACCTGCTTACTTGAGATTACCAAATCAAAATGAGATGCATCATCCAATCTATACTCTACAAGGAAAGCATTTGTAGGCAATGATTTATCCTGTGCATCAGCAGGATCACAATCTTCTTTAATGATCTTCAACTTCTTCCTCCCCATTCAATATCAGGATATGCTTGTGACACCACATCCTTTGTGATTCTATACTTTGATCCTAGCGCTTTATCCTTAATAAGGCAAATGATTTCTGCCTCATCAGGATGAAGACCTTCTAGTAACTGAATGAAGATAGACTCCCTACGTGTCTTAGACAGTCCATCATTGCCACCTTTCACAAAGTGGTAGAGGTTTCTATACTCCTTCCTCAGAGAGGTGTGGTCTGTGCCAATAGGAGCATCATTCTTATTGAAGGGAACCTCACCCTCAGGTAGCATGGAGATTACTGTCTCATCAAAATTCCAAATCAAAATTGAAACCAGAGCATCATTTCTGTGCTCCTTCAATACCTCAACCTTCTTGGCATTGGTGCGTTGCTTACTAGCAAACTCCAAAATCTCATGGATAAAAGGATTGGGGGGAAGTTTCTTAGTTACACTAAATTTCTTCTTCGTCGTCTGGGCCATTTTCAAACCTCACTGATAAAATTTCATCTGGGATAATCTGTCCATTTTCATCAAACATTTCAGGGTGGGTGGGAATGTAAGTTGCTGTTCTTTGATATGCATACTCTTTAAGAAGATATCCAACTACACCTCCAACAACCAGAAACAATAATGAAATGACTGTAGACAGTGTTAGGGTTACTGCTAACATTTTACCTCTCCCCTCTAGGACTGTGTTTTAAGACATCCAATGAGAAGTCTAGATTAATGTGAATCTCCCTTCTTAGTAAGGAGATCACCTTACCAAACCTCACTTGGAAAGTTTTTGGTCTGGGTTTCCTCCTTTTGTTTCTTAGTAGTAATTCTACACCTCTATTGATTTTGAGGGTATCATCACTTTTGACTTTATTTAGAGGACTTTCTTCTCCTCCCTGGTCTTTTGTCACTACTGTACCTCCATCCATCAAGAAGAATCCCATACAGGTATTCTTTTATTTTTCTTGCCTGAGGTTTAGATATGAAACCATAAGCCTCTCTCAGTTGTTTGTGCTCATCATCTGCACCACCTTTGATATATTCTTCAAGTTGTAAAGTCAAGTCACTCAACTCTGCAGCAACAGAGCTTTCATTAAAGGCATCAATCTCATGCTTCTTGATCTTGTTTTCTTTTAGAAAATCATAGAACTTGAAATTTAGATTGCCCTTGAAGGCATTGTCAATTACATGCTCAATCATATCATAGGTTTCCTCATTCATTACACCAGTTTGTTTTCTCTGAGATATTTAACCGTATCCACACATCCACCAAGCTTCTCTTGATCTTTGAGAACCTGAGGAAATGTAGATCCCTGTCCAAAGACATCATAGAATTGATCTTTGTCAAAGTCTCTACCTAGTTTATACTCCACAAATTTCAACTCTGCTAATTGTAGGACATTGATGACCTTTGTGCAATAGGGACATCCATTTTTACTGTAAACTGTGAACATCATAATAGTACTAGAACTATGAAAGGAATTGCAATTGTGCTTAATGATATGAGAATGCCCCCTACAATGTCAAGTAGGGGGCGTAAACTGAATGGGTCTTCTGTCATTTAGATTGGTAAGGGTGAGCAGGTTTGAATTCACCTTCTGGGAATGGTTTTGAAGGTTCAAAGGGAGTGCGATCCAGATTCTTAATTACAATGAATGCATCCTTGTTATATTTACGAGTTCCAATAGGTGACTGCCATTTCTTATTATATTCCTCACCTACATCAATACCAGACACTTGAGTGCCACCAATCTCAACCACCACATTATCATAACAATCCCAACCAAGATTGGAGATTGCCTCTGATAATTTATCTGATACAGTTTTCATTACTGCTGTTGCTTTTCTACTTGAGGAGACTTGATCTGCCATTAAAAAAGGAGGATTTCTCCTCCTAGCATATCATTCTTTATCATCCTTGTAAAGGTCTTCTAACCTCTCTCTTGAGAGGTCCACATACATTACCTCATCACCAGGCACAGGTGCCTCTGGATGCCTTGGTTTGGGTGGTTTATTCATCTCCACATTAATAGATTGAATATTAGCCCACATCATTGCAAATGCAGCACCTGCAAT
>WTIV01000245.1:1799-3343 GCA_011525095.1 Methanobacteriota archaeon | reverse complement strand
CTATAGTAATGCAATAACCGTTACTTGGGATGATGTTGATGGCTACGGAATTGCAGAGGCTGATCCCAATGCTTTCCAGGTGATTTTGCGGGCGGGACAAAATGATGACTTTGAAATCGAATTCCGTTATGAAGAGATTAATTGGACTTACGGAAGTGCTAGCGACGGAGTGCATGCAGCAGCAGGTTATTCCGGCGGTCAGTCTGGTGCCTTAAACACCTTCTACGAACTGCCCCAGTCACGTACGGCGGCGATGGCAGACCTGGAAAATCTTGGACCTGCTGGCAATGGCGTCTTTACCTTCAGTGTGACTAACACTTCGACTGGTGAGACTGTTGTTCAGGAAGATTCGGAAGTGAATGGCAACATCGTTGAAGGTGCAATGTCGTCTGCCACAGGAACTTTGTTGTTCTTTGATTCTGATTTAACAGACACTCATGCCATTTCCTTTGATCTATCTTCTCTCTCGGGTCTACGAGCAGATCGTACGACGTTGATCAATTTTACTGATTCTGAGCGAGCAAGTTTACTTGCAGGCTTCACAGCTGAATTTTCTTCAACTTCCCTCAATCAAGGTGAGTTGATCTGGACTTATTCGATCAGCGAAGGCCAAATTGATTTCCTCTCCCGCAACGACAGTATCGATGCAGTCTTTACTCTCGAGCTGACTGACTCCAGCGGTGGGATCGTTCAGCAGGATGTTGTGATCAGCATGATCGGTACCAATGATGTACCACTGATTATCAGTCCACCTGATCAAGCTCTTGGTTCGGTTGTCGAACAAGGTTATATGGAGCCTGGGACGACGATTGCCTCAGGTACTCTTGTCGCGAGTGATCTTGATAATGACGCGCAGCTGCTTTGGTCTAACACGAACTCTGCCCAAGGAGCTTTCGGATCTTTGGCGCTTGATCAATCAACTGGTGATTGGATCTATACGCTTGATAATTCCCTTGCAGCTACACAGCAGTTAATTGCTTCAGAAATATCAACTGACTCTTTCACACTTCGTGTCAGTGACCAGCACGGAGCTTACACAGAACAAACGATTGTAATTTCTGTCCAAGGTAGCAATGACTCGCCTGTGATTACCTCTAGCAGTGTTTCTGCATTAGGTTCCGTCGTTGAACAAGGTCACTTCGACGATGGAAGTGTTGATGTAGGCATCCTAAGTACCAGTGGTACGTTGAGTTCTGCTGATGTTGATGCAAATGCCACCGCCACATGGAGTCTTGAAGGAGATGGTAATGGATCATTTGGGTTTATCTCTATCGATGCTGGCACTGGTGAGTGGTCATATCAGCTCAACAACGACTTAAGCAGTACACAAGAGTTGCATGAAGGCGAGACAGTTACTGATACTTTTACTGTGATAGTAACCGATGATCATGGATTAACTGCTCAGCAAGTTGTCACAGTTGACATTACGGGTACTAATGATGCTCCAGTTATAAGCCCGGGTTCAAGTTACACTGAGTTCCTCGATGGCACTGTTGTAAGTCACGAATATGTTGGAGTATTCCCAGATCCTCTATATACAGAGG
>WTIV01000245.1:0-1699 GCA_011525095.1 Methanobacteriota archaeon | reverse complement strand
TATTCAGATGCTCCACCTCCTGATGGAGCATATGCAGAAGGAAGTTATACCGAGGGTGCTGACCCAGTTTATGAGTTACCAGGAGTTATAACTTTCGGTGGTGATGGTTGGGATGCCTGTACTGGAACGACTATTCTTAGTGATGGATCTACTCTCATCACTGGATATTTCAGCGGTACTATTCAGATTGGAGATGAAATTTTTACAGGAGTAGATCATAGAGATGCTTTCGTCGCCAAGTTGAATCCTGATGGTTCGTACGCATGGGCACAACAAATTGGTGGTCCAGCTTCTTTGAGCTATGCCATCAGTTCTATTGATGATGGATCCGGATCCTCTGTAATAACTGGTGTTTTTCAAGAAACTGCCACCTTCGGAGATATCACCCTTACCTCTACGCCTCGCGATGACACAGGCGAAGAAGTCTTTATTGCCAAACTGGACACAGATGGCAATTTCGTATGGGCAGTCCAAACTGAAACTACTCCTGGTTCCATTGATGTAGGAACGAAGCGTGATGTAGGAACAAGTATTACTACTCTTGATGATGGTTCATCACTTGTCACCGGTTACTTCAGCCATGAGACTAATTTTGGACATATTACCCTCGAATCAGATAACGATCTGGATGTCTTCGTTGCTAAGCTTGATTCCGATGGAAACTTTGTATGGGTTACCAAAGCTGGTGGTTCCAATGACGTAGGTTCTGCCAGTGGCATGAGCATTTCATCATTTAGTGATGGATCATCTCTTGTTTCTGGTCGTTTCAGTGATACTTCAACATTCGGAGATTTCACACTTACATCTGTTGGTGGAAGGGACGCATTCGTTGCTAAGCTCGATCCATCTGGCAATTTCCAGTGGGTGACGCAAGCAGCTGGTGTTGATTTCCATGATGAAGTCTTTGGTTCTGCAACACTTGATGATGGCTCTTCTCTAATTACTGGTTGGTTTGAGAATTCAGCCACCTTCGGAGACTTCACGCTTACATCCGCTGGAAGTCGGGATGTTTTTGTCGCCAAGCTCGATCCATCTGGCAATTTCGAGTGGGTCAATCAAGCTGGTGGCAGTGGGAGTCTTGATTGGGGTGATGAAATTGTTGCTCTTGGTGATGGTTCCTCGTTGATCACAGGAGTATTCGAGGGTGCAGCCACATTTGGAGATTATGAACTCACATCTGCAGGTGGTAGAGACGCATTTGTCGCCAAGCTCAATCCATCTGGCAATTTTGAATGGGTCACTCAAGCTGGTGGGGTAGGTACAGATGCCGCCATCGGCATCCGTGCCCTTGATGATGACTCAGCAGTTGTCACCGGTTTCTATGAAGATACAGTCACGTTTGGAGTCACTGAGGTTAGTACAAGTAACCCTAGAGACATTTTTGTTGCGAGACTGAATGCAGACGGTACGTGGGCGTCAGTATGGAATACTGCGCAGGGTTATATGCCTCATTCAGCGGATCTATCAATTGGATTCGTAAAAGAAGACGTTGCTGTTAGTACCTCTGGTACTCTCTTGGTCTCCGATATTGATGAGGGATCAACGTCAACTTGGTCGGTTGATGGATCTGAAGTTGGCGAATATGGCTCCATTACCGTAAATCAAGATGGCGTGTGGACTTATACACTCGATAATCATTCTGGTTCAATTCAGGCTCTGAACCAAGGCGACTATCTAACTGAGGAATTCACGATCGTTG
>WTIV01000156.1:12287-14072 GCA_011525095.1 Methanobacteriota archaeon | reverse complement strand
ATACAAGGTTGCCTGGAAAGAAAATGACCACTACATGGGCAGACTTGACGGAATAAAAGCACTATCGAATCTTGCCGGTGCAATGGCAATTGAAGGACATAAAATCCTACTGGATTGTTTAATGGATGATGACCCAAAAATTAGAGCTGCTGGCCTTTTCGCTCTTCCATCAGTCGCAGAGTCAAAGCCAAACGAGTTATTTGACCACCTCTCAGTTTTATTGGATGATAAGGACGCCTCAGTAAGGCGTGCTGCAAGTGAATGTTTGAAAATTGTAGCACCAACGTTTCCCTCTGCGACAGATAGCACGCTCGCTTTTGAGTTACGCCATCATGTCAGACAAAGAAGAGACGCCGCATTTGCAGGATTAGGAGAATTATGTGTTACCTGGCCGGAGGTCGCCTGTGACCACATTGATGAGCTTCTCCAAGAGGACTCTCTTGACCTCAGAAGGAAAGCATCGGGTCTACTGCGCCGAGTTCTCTCCAAAGGAGGTGCGGCTGCATGGGATTCGATTGGCGTGGCGCTTGAAGATGAAGACATTGTGACAAGAAGGAATGCAGCAAAATGCCTCGTTCCTTTGGCACACAAAGAGCAAAGAATTGTAACAATCTTAGCAGAATGGGCCATTTTGGACTCTGATTCTAAGGTTATGGTTTCGGCGATCAAATGCGTAGAAGTACTTGACACAGACCATGGTCGTGCCAAAGACCTCGTCCTTGCAGGCTGCACACACAAGAGTACTAGCGTTCGCATGGCTTGTGTCAAAATCCTGCCAAGGCTCATGGGCGACGAAATTTTGCGAAACCATTGCAATGCACTTCTGCGGGATGAAAAGGACGAGAAAATTCGCAAAGAACTTCAGGAAATGGCATTTGATGCACAAATCGAAGGGACTGAAGCGCAGAAGAACTCCTTCTTGGCTCCTGCTCCGAAAGTACCGAAAATCGATGTTGAAATTGCCGAATCTCAGGGCAAAACCGTGGGACTGGAAGAACTTCCACCTCCCGACAAGGATACACGGTCTCCTCGACATGGTTAAGAGGGGGTTGCCGGTCGGCGAATCGCTCAAGGAGTACTACTCATGTCTGAGGAAGCATTCAACGATAAAGAGAAACAGTTCAACGACCTATGGGACGGAGTTACGCCAAACGGTGTAAACCGCACAAAGGCTCTGAAGTTCCGTCAGTACATTCTAGAGCATGTTCGCCAGATGAAGAAGCCGCTCACCAGAGATAACGCCCACAAGTATTGGATGGGTATTCTCAAGGCTGAGGCTAAGGACAGCGAAAACTTCTGATCGTGACACGGGGGTCACCCCCGTCCCGGTGGCCCAGATTGGGAAGGGACGGACCGAGGTGACGACATGTTCACAACAACACCATTCACAGCATGGGGATTGAATGACGGCTTGTTAGCAGGTCTCGAAAGCATTGGATGGGAATTTGCAACCCAAGTCCAAAAAGAGACTATTCCTATTGCACTAACTGGGAAGGATGTTATTGGCCAAGCAAGAACAGGTTCAGGTAAAACTGCAGCATTTGGATTGCCAACTATGAACGCCTGCCAACCAACTGGTCAATTACAAGCACTAATTCTTGCACCAACAAGAGAATTGGCAAACCAAGTTGCAGAGGAATTGTCAAACATCCAAGGTGATTCTGGATTGAATATCCAAACCGTTTACGGAGGAACCGATTTGGAAAAGCAGGCAAGAAATTTGCAGGCTGGAGTCGACATTATCGTAGGTACACCAGGAAGAGTAATGGATATGACTGAAAGAGG
>WTIV01000156.1:7285-12187 GCA_011525095.1 Methanobacteriota archaeon | reverse complement strand
ATGAGTGAAGAAGACCAAACAATCATCTTCACCAACACCAAGAGAATGGTTGACTTGTTAGTTCAAAGATTAAAGAAACACAGATTCGAAGTCGAAGGAATCCATGGCGACCTATCTCAGAATCAAAGAGACAAGATTATTTCAAACTTCAAAGAAGGTAAATCACGTGTTGTCATTGCAACCGATGTTGCAGCACGTGGAATCGATGTAGATGGAATTACACTCGTTATCAATTATGATGTGCCAGATGATGTTGACAACTACGTCCACAGAATTGGAAGAACAGGAAGGATCGGTAGAAGGGGAGAAGCTTGGGTATTAGTTGGAAGAGATGATATTCCTCAAATCAACAAGATTAGTGCTACTCACTCTCTCAACATCATTGAAACAGAGGCTCCAGAACTTCCTGAAGGGGTTGAAAGAGACCCTGTTAAAAAGCAGGAAGATAATGCTGAAGCAGCAGATGTCTTTGGAATGGTACCAATCAGACTGAACACGACATCCTTATCGAAGTACGCAATATCTTCTGAAATCATTTCAGCATTGAAGTGCAATGAACTTGCAATCGGTGATATCATGATCAATGATGACCACACAATTGTCGAAGTTCACAATAAACATGCATCCCTTGCAATAAGGTCACTAACCGCCAATGGTCACGAAGCCATAATTGTTGAAGGGTGATTATTCCTCTTCTTCTTTGTGTGGATTTTCTATTGCGATTACATTAGTTGCTATCCCTAGGAATCCAAGTGTTGCAAGAGACCAAGAGGATTGGATTTCTTGTGACCAGGCATCTCTTGCTTCACCACATTCTCCAGTTACGCTTGAGTAAAATTCGCACATATCTACTGTTTCTTTTGCCGCCATTGCAGCATCATCTAGTAGCACGTTGGTGAATGAACCAATAATCAATAAAATTGCTACAATAAGGATTGACTTGTTCAACGTTGACCAGTTCTTCCTGTAGATAAATTTCCATTTATCCTTGCCAGCTTCGTTTTCTTTACGGATTAGGTCTCCTGCGTTTACCCACCTAAACCAAACTAGCCACATAATCACTAGAACAATTAGGAACCCCCACTGGTAAACAAAGGCGTGAAAATCATGCATTGGCTGTTCACAACCCAGCATGTTGGGATTGTCAACACACCCTGAAATTGCAAGTGGATATAGAACTAGCAATCTTACAATATTGAGGATGTAAACAACACCGCAAGCAACCAGTGCGCTCTTAATTCTGAGTCTTTGTGGTACACCGGTAGTCATCATAATGAGCACTGAAATGAATATCATTTCATGGACGCCTGCACATTCATCAGATACGTAGAGTCTGATTTGGTCCGCCCAGAAATCAGGATGCTTTAGGGTAACGAGAGTAGTCCAGCCATTGTATTCTGAGAGGGTTGCAGAACCAGGGCCATAGATTAGTTCGGTTAGATGATACCAAATCCAAGCCTCCGATTCTTGAATTAATCCAAGAGTGTTAGTTGGTTGTGTTATGAACCAGTAAAATGCTTCAACCAATAAGAGTGCTGCAGGTATCCTTAGGTAGGTTTTCCCGAGGTCAACCACTTCAGCCCAAGAGAGGTCATCGACCTCTTCTCGAAGTGGCTTGTCCCCTCCGCCCATATGGCTGAATTAATCACCTCATTGATGAATTATCACATGGGATAGGGTTGAAGGAGGCTATCCCTTCGGCTTGGATGTGGAGCCGACACACAAGTTGGATGTGTTGGGACATTATTGTCCAGTTCCGGTTTCACAAGCGAGAAAGGCACTTTCAAAACTTGATGGAGGTAATGTATTGCTGGTGATTGCAGATGACCCAGAAACAATGCATGATATGCCTATGCTAGTTGAAAGACTCGGGCACAATCTTGTAGATGTGAAAGAGTCGGCGGGAGAGTTTCAATTCATAATCGAGGTGTGCGAATGAGTGTCGATGAAGTTCCAAGTGAAGCAAGACTTCCAACCATGCACGGTGAATTCAATATTCGCGTTTTCCATGAGAAGGATACTGGTCTAGACCACGTTGCTCTGACTATGGGTAATATGGAGGGGCCAGACCCTGTTTTGATGCGTGTCCATTCTGAATGCCTAACAGGGGATGCTTTTGGCTCACTTAGGTGCGATTGTGGACCACAATTAGATGCAGCTATGAAGGCTATTTCTGAGAAGGGTTGGGGTGTTATTGTTTACCTCCGTCAAGAAGGAAGAGGAATAGGCCTTCACGCCAAGATTCAAGCATATCATCTACAAGACCAAGGTGCTGACACCTTAGATGCTAATTTGATGCTAGGGTTGCCGGCAGATGCGCGTAATTATAGAATTGCTAGTACAATGTTAGACGCACTTGGAGTCGAAGATGTATGCTTACTTTCTAACAATCCTGACAAGGCTAAACAACTCGAGGAATATGGAATAAACGTTGTTGAAAGAATGCCGCTGATTGTTGGTGTCGTAAATGAAAATAGAGATTATTTGCAAACAAAAGCGGATAGAATGGGTCACAAAATCGATTTGGATGGTGAGTGAATGGTTAGAATCGAAGCGAAGTATGATGGAAATCTACGATGCACTGCAACGCACGGGCCGTCGGGAAATACTCTGATCACAGATGCACCGGTCGACAATAATGGGAAAGGGGAATCATTCTCACCAACAGATTTACTCGCTACTTCTATGCTTACATGCATCATGACAATTGTCGCAATAAGAGCAGATTCGAAGGATATCGACGTTTCAGGAATGTCTGGAAGCGTGGAAAAAACGATGGCAGCCAATCCTCGCAGAGTCTCAAAGCTCGAGGTTGTTGTGAACCTGCCAAGTAACCTAGGTCATGAAGACAGAGCATGGCTCATAACAGAAGGTTGCAATTGCCCTGTCTGCGTATCAGTCAGTGAATCAATGGAAGTTGATGTCACATTCCAATGAGGTGATTCGATCCCTAGCGATGCCAAGCATTGGAATTTAGCATACAATAATGCTGAAACCGAGAAATTGGGTTGGTACCAAAAAGAGCATGCAGTGACCAGCGAATTGCTATCATTGTGTAAGGGTAAGAGAATTATCGATGTGGGTGCAGGAGTCACAACCTTAGTACAGTCACTACTCGATAGAGAATTCCAGGTAACTGTATTGGATATTTCATCAGAGGCTTTGCAGATACTATCTTCTCGCCATGGTGCTGGTGTGGAATACAAGTTGGGCGATTTGTCATCGCAATTGGAATTGGGTGAGTACGATATTTGGCACGACCGTGCAGTACTACATTTCTTGCTTGAGGAAGAAGAGTACCAATCATATGTTTCAAATCTTGAGTCTTGCATACCTGTTGGCGGATTTGCTGTAATTGAAACATTTTCACTAGATGGTGCAGAGATGTGCTGTGGACTCGACCTTCGAAGGTATAGCAAGGATATGTTGGTTGAATTGTTGGGAGAAAATTGGCAATTACTCAAGTCGATAAATCACGTTTACACGAATCCCAGCGGCGGAGAGCGGCCGTATATCTCGACTGTTTTCCAGCGGAAGTGATTAACCACTTACATAGGAGGCTTCATGCCTCTTGGACGGAATATTACCCATTTCATTTGCTTCATCAAATTCCAGTAGAATTTCAATCCGGTTTTGATAGAGCGGAATGGATGTCTTACTATATTGAATGGATTGCCAACACCTTTCAGCGGATACATGATTTGGTCAACCATATTTGGCTCAATGTGTTCATCCACACCGTAAATGCTAGGGCGCTTGTCCTTTGGCATGTAGTAAGTTCCGAAAACTTGGTCCCAAAGTGGAATAGCTGCCCCGTAATTTGTCCAAATAGCCTCTTCCTCATTGCTGTGGTGCCAATGGTGCATCTCAGGAGTCCCTAAGAATGGATGCAACCATCTGAATCTGAATCTGACATTTGCGTGAAGTAACAATCCTAGAACAATCTGGAAGATTGCAAACACCCCGGTAATCTCTGGACTAAATCCTGCTGCGATTAAGAATGCAAAAGCAGGTGCGATCAAAGTCCCGTCAAACGGGTGTGCTCTAAATCCACTGACCCAATCTAGATGTTCTGTTGAGTGATGTATTGCATGGAATTTCCACAATACAGGAATTTCATGATAGAATCTGTGAGTCCAGTAGCTAACGAAATCAAACAGTAAGAAGCCAACAATTGGGAGCCATTCGCTTGGAATTTGTGTAACCACAGGTCGCATCATTAGACCAGGAATCCAAGCGAAAGAGATCAATGCAACAATCACAGCCGCAATCAACCCGACCAAATTTAGCAATGGTGAGGACATTGCATAACTCATGTCGAGTTTGTAGAGTGGACGCCTTACTTTCTGTCCACGGTGTCTTGGGAATAGTTTCTCGACAGGAACAACAAGAATGAACAGGACTAGCATTGCGACTAATCCCTCTGTTGAGTAGTATACGCCAGCACCAACAATCAGTAGTGATAGTAGCCGAATAATGGCGACTCCCATCCAGCCCCTTTCTTTCGTTTCTTCAACAACAGGTTGTGAATATTCCACCCTTTCTGCAGGAATTGGTTCGAAAGTTGCAACCTCTTCCATGTACCTTAGAAATACGATATTGTATATCAAACTCAACCCTGAGTGTGTATGCACACATTTGAGAACTAAGACCCTGTGGCGTTGGTATGGCCAAGATTCTGATGATTACCGCAACCTCCGATAATAATCGTACACTCGCTGATAAGTTTGCAGATGCAGCTCGAGAAATGGGACACGAAGCAGATGTAATTGATTTAGTAGAATTAGACATGCCAATGTTCTCTGTCGCACGCTCTAAGGAATTGGATGTGGTTCCTGGAATGGCAGAACTGAAAGAGGCAATGTCTAGCGCAGATTCTTGGATGGTAATTGCACCTGAGTA
>WTIV01000156.1:5953-7185 GCA_011525095.1 Methanobacteriota archaeon | reverse complement strand
CCCTCATGGAGATTAATGAGTGCTTCATCACAACTGCTGGTGAGGATTGGGTTAGAATCGAAAACTGCAACGTTCACATGAACGTAAAGCGCCGATTGCAGCGCACTGTGATCCGTGGAAATGAAGGTGATGACCTGCTCGACGAAGGAGCAGAATCCGCAGTGTACACAATCACTGGCAACATGGACATGGAGAAATACAAGGCTATTCTGAAGATATTTAGGACAGACCAGCCATATTTCCACGATCCGTTTGAGGACAGGCAGATGAAGGCGTTGTTTGCTAGCATAGACTATGATAGTGCAACGGGAGATTACGAATTTGTTCTGATGGAAGACGCAGAGCAAGACGAAATCATGTCTTGAGATTTCAAAGTACAGTGTTGTACCACTCTGCAGTTGGCTTGTGCCAATCTCTCAGTTGGTCTGTTTCAAGTCTCAATTGAACACCCTTGCCTTGGTCTAGTTCAAGGTCGTCGAGGGTGAAGTTTACAACTAACTCATTGCTTCTGAATGTATCATCAAATAGTACTTCTTGTGCTATAACACTGCCTTCTTCGGTCCACTGCATAACTACTCTGACGTGGCACTCTTGGAGTGGGTTTCTTAGAGAGCAGGATTCGCTTGAACCGTCGTGTTCTACCTTGACATATCCTTCAATGGACTGTTCGAGTGGTAGTGCCATCAGATCGATTACAGTATCTTTAGCGGTTGGAGCACACGTGCACTCCATGTTGTCTACCTCTGCAGAACCGACAAGGTTGACAGTGATGTCGATGGTCATAGATTTAATTTCGTCAGGAGATGACGTTGTTGCTGTAACCACATAATTTCCTGGCTCATCATATTGATGAGAAATAATCGCTCCAGTACCAGAATTACCATCGCCAAAGTCCCAGTTTATGGTATCAAGTCCTCCAGTTACTGAGAATACGAATTCATGGAGTATGAGAGTTACTTGCTTCTCTTCATCGTTATCCCCTTCATCCACCTCGATGAGAGTGTAGTGATTTGTTCCTTCAGCAAAGTCAACCTTTGCTGAAAATGCCTCAGAATCTTCTGATTTCATGATATTGTAGGTGACGAGAGTACTCGCAGAAACCACGGCTGCTAATACAAAGAAGGCAATAGATAATCCTGTAACCTTGCTCATCATGTGTAATAATCTCTCTTTGATGTTTATCAATAGATGTTTTTTTGGAAATATGTGGAAACATATCTTGATAAGAAAAT
>WTIV01000156.1:0-5853 GCA_011525095.1 Methanobacteriota archaeon | reverse complement strand
TTTATCAATAGATGTTTTTTTGGAAATATGTGGAAACATATCTTGATAAGAAAATTAGGCCACATCGGAGCATGGAGAATCTGCCATTGTTTGTGTTGCCAATGGTGCTTCTCCCAGGAGAAATCCAAGAATTACGAGTGTTTGAGCCACGCTACAAACAGATGCTTGATGACTGTTTACTAGACGGCAATAATTTCGGTTTGGTTCGCAGTGATTTCCTATCTCAGGTCAACCACTGGGATGGTCCAATGGAGTTTGGCTGCGAAGCTGAAATACTCCATCATGAAACAAAAGGCAGCAACCACTTCATACAAATTATTGGCAGGAGGAGGTTCACAATTTCGAAGTCCCACGAACCAGCACTTCCTCCATTCAGCCATCCGTCGATGAGTAAGTTTGGTGAAGAGGATGGTATTTACCCAGACTTGGAAACGTTACTGATGGAGATACCAGAAGACCATGAATCTTCGAAACTATACATCAGCGGTGATGTTGAATTTATCGACCCCACTGAAGGGATGAATGAATCACAACAATGGGAGTTGGGTGAGATTGTTAGAACCATACTTCGCAGGGTGGGTATAATTCTGAAAGTTGATGATGAAACGTTCACCAATTGGATTGAATCATCTCCAATCATGGATTTGATCGACGAAAAGCCAGACGCAATCTTCGCTGTATCTGGAATGCTGCTCGGAGATTTAGACATACGCCAAGAAATCCTTGAAGCGAAGGATGTTGAGGAAGTACTGGTACTTCTGTACGAAGAACTAGAGAAATTCGCAGAAGAAGAATAATCACATCAAGGTTGATTGAATCGAAAATTTGCCAGATGGCAAATCACAATTGTCACGCCAAATTATACCCGCAACTTCCCAGGCAACCGATGCTAGTGAGGCTAGCCTTTCGCTTGCAGTTGCTTTATTTTCGATTTCTGCACATCCCACAAGTTCCTGTCCATCATTGAATTCCGAAATCAGAAGTTCTCCGATAGAACTACTGGAAATTATTCCGATTTCAGGATTAGTTGTGTCAATAGCAAGCATTGATTTGACATCCGAATATTCGAATGAGTTTCCCTTTGGTAGACTTATTTTTGAGATGTTATTGCTAAGTTCATCTGCTAATGATTCAAAATCTCCTGTGTCTGAATCTGAAAGAATTGAGTCAAATCTTTCTCTTAGCCATGTTGGAATTTTCTTCAAATCAAGTTTTGAAATTTGGAAATTATTGCTGCTTGTAGGGTCTTTTGTCATGAAAACTTCATACCCGTTATCTTCTATAATTCGGCTAACTAGGGATTGACTTATTGAATCAAGATTTACAATGTACTTCCGTTTTTCAGAACCATTTATTCTGTTAACATGCCTTTTGTAAGTCGCAAAATCAAGGCGGGATTTGTGAGTCTCGATGTCTCGCTTTCTCACTACACCCATCACAGGCTCAGATGGCTCAAAAGGTCTGTCGAATAATCCATGACACCACTGTACGCCTACAATTGAAGATGGATCTCTTCCATCCAATGCGTATTTGTCATTCAACTTTTGAGACAACTCTAGTGATTTTTCTAGTGATTTTGTCCAAGGTGGGAACGCTTTACCCCAAGTCATTCTCAGATTATTGTGCAACTCACCGTGCTTTACTAGGGATGTCTGACACGCATTCCACAGATCACTGGGAGAATCAGAATATTCCAGTTTGTGTTCTGGGACGATTGTTGTTCGGACATCACCCTCTGCCCTTCTCCAAGAGCCCAATGCCCAACCGGGTAGGTTGGCAGGTGAGTATGGGTCATCTGAATTGTATATGTGATGCCAAGCATGCTCTCTGAAGATTAGCAATTCATCAAGATACTTTTCAGCGGCTTTAGTTCCAACTGCGGCAGCCTCTCTTGCAACCTTCATTGGCGACAAGAAACCGTAATGGAAGGCCGAAGAAAGCCTGGAAACCCCATTTGGGTCAGCAGCGTTATTTCTTCTTCTTGCATATCCGCTAAGTCCCTTGTCTAGATATTGTTGCCACTTGTTTAGTGCGAAAATCTCTCCTCCCTTTTCTGCCCATACTGGATGTACAGTCGGGTCGATATCACACTGTTTTAGAAGATTGAATCTTGCTTTCATATCAGCAACTTCATTTTCAATGTCTACAGGTGTGAATGGCAATTTGCCATCATATGGTCTTGGTTTTGCATCTATTTTTGGCCATGGGCGTTGGATTCTAGCTTTGCGTAGTTTCTTTGTTGCACTCCTAAATTTGAACGGTCTGTCTACCGATTTTCCATACAAAGGCATTGGTATAACACAATGACAATCCACCTCGATTACAGGACACTTCGCAATCTTTGCAACACTTTTGACCCAATCATCCCAGGGCGGTATCGGAAATAGGTCAGTGATGATTAGCGAGGCAGAGGCTGCGAATTCTTTCATCACACTAGAACGATGACCTTCTCTAGCAACGTGTAGAACGTGCTTGATGCCATTTTCCTTGCATAACCTAGAGACATCAACTGCAGCATCGAGTAAAGAATTGTGGTGACGCAATGATGCGTGTGGATATCTCTCATCTATTCCATGGTAGACAAGCATCGGTAAGTCGTGATGGTCAGCTATTACTCTACCAACGTCTATTGCAGGATTTTCGTGGAACCTGTGGGAGGATTTTAGCCATACGACCACAGGGCCTTCACTCAATACTTTGTCACCCTCGCTTACAACCCTGACACGTTCTTCAAGATGTTCAGGCAAAACGTTGAGCATACTTTGTGCTAAATGGATTCAATTATAATCCAATGTATAATGCTAGATGAATCAAATTCAAACATCAGAAAATTGGACCTAAGTGTACACCTAAAGCAATGATTATGCTAGATGCGACTACGATTAGGACATTATCATCGATCGGCCCAAATTCATACCTCTCAACAAAAGATGCAACTGCCCCTGAAATTGCTCCCCAAATTGGAATTGAAGGATCGGAATTGTCTCCAATGATGTACCCTAGTGGAATACACAAGATTGCCATCCCAAGGTTTCCCCAAGCGCTTTTTGTTCTCTTGGCGAACATCTTGTTTCGAATAATTCCAGTTACTCCATCTCCATATGCCATGAATAAGGCTGGCAGAATGGCCAGCCATGCATCGTCGAGAAGATGCCACAATGCAAAGACAGAGATCCCCAGCATGAACGCAAATGTAGCATCGTTCATGTTTTGCTCAGTTTGCATCCACCACAATCTCTTGTCCATCAAGTGAGTTGCTGCTAGGCCGATTGCGCCTAGAACTCCTCCAAGAAGCGGGTAGATTGGGTCACTGAAAACAATTGGACATAGAATAAGAGGTACTCCTCCAGCTACCATGTGCGCAACCTTACGGTTGTAGTAGACCGCGACCATGTTCTCGCAGCCTTTGGACATCATGTACCCGTGTAATGGCTTGATTGCCATCACGGTAACAAATGCCCAGCCACCGAGCCCAAAAAACCACAGTAACTGTTCTTCGACCATAACCCACTGTCGGGGTTAACATGCATAGTTTTGTCTGATTATCAAATAGACCTGGCAAAGATTAGCCAACCTAGGTTCATCAGCAGGGCTGGTGCCGCCAATATTACCAGGGTTGGTGCGACGTTTACCACTGTCAGGATGAAAGATGCCATGAAAATGACAGCCATCAAGACAGCGAAGGTCGCTGTTGTTCTTGTGTTGTTCTCTTTGATAGCCTCTCCAATCTGAAACTGCTCCATGGTATATGGTTAGACGGTATGCATATGAATGCATGTTTCAGGCTGTGATTAACTTGAGCAAGAAAGCATTGAACAGCCTACTCGATTTTGTGCCCATTCTGGTCGTTTTTTGTACCATTCACTCTCAAATTCTGGCTGCTCTCTGTATGGCTGTTTGAGCATTAAGTGTAATTTTTCACAAATTGAAAAATCACCACTCTCTGCTGCATCGATTGCCAATTGTGCCATCCAATTTCGCAAAACATACTTCGGATTTGTCTTCAACATCACTTCGCGATTTGGTTGTGAATTCACACGCAACCACCACTTATTCAACCATGAATTCCATTCGTCTTTAGGAATTGAATCTTGGTCGTAGAATGCATAACTCAGATTATCGATGATAGGTTCCTCGATTTTGCATAATTCTCTGAAGAATATTGTCATGTCAGTCTCAACTTTTTGCAGCAATTCATTCAGTTCGGCAATCAGTTCCGAATCACTTTCTTGGAATTCATCCAATCCAAGTTTCGCTGCCCATGTCTTGTTTATTGATTCCTCATAGCATGAAATATAGAATTCCAAAACCTCAGTTAATCGGTCCGTATTTTCAATAAGTGGTGAAATTGCTTCTAAAAATCTAGCAATGTTCCATGCACCAATTTGAGGCTGTGCTCCGTAACGGTATCTTCTGCGGCCTGCATCAGTAGTGTTTGGTGTCCATCCTGGGTCATAGTCTTCAAGCCAACCATATGGACCGTAATCAATTGTCAATCCATGAATTGACATATTGTCTGTATTCATTACGCCGTGAACAAATCCTACTCGCATCCAATGTGCGATCATCTCAGCAGTTGTCTTTGCAACAGTTCTCGCCCATTCTATGATGCCATCTTCATCGAAATCACATTCGGGGAAATGATTTGCAAGGGTGTGTTTCACAATAGAATTGAGTGTATCCTTGTCTCCCATCATTGCATGAATCTGGAAACTACCCAAGCGAATGAAACTTGGAGCAACTCTGCAAACAATCGCTCCTGGCTCGAGTTGCTTATTTCCATTGTAGAGTATGTCTCGCATTACCTGCTCACCAGTTGTGACAAGCGACAATGCTCTAGTTGTCGGAACTCCAAGATGGAACATTGCTTCACTACACAAGAATTCCCGGATAGATGATCTAAGCACGGCTTTGCCATCTGAATGTCGAGAGTAAGGAGTTTCTCCCGAACCTTTGAGTTGTAGCTCAAACACACCATCTTTCGTTTCAACTTCACCAAGAGTAATCGCTCTACCATCACCGAGTTGACCTGCCCAGTTGCCGAATTGGTGTCCACCATACCTCTGTGCGTATGTGTCCATGCCTTCCACTGGCTTACCACCACCCAGAACATCTCCTTCTCCACGCTCAAGTCCCAAATCGTTGGCAACCTCATCTGACCACAAGCAAAGTTTAGGGTTCGGAGATGGTGTTGGTAAAACACGTGACCAGCAAGCATTTGGGACTTGTCTGCTTCTTCCACCTAACTCTTTGTCTCCGGGTGTTTCAGAAAGAAACCGATTGAGCCATTTGAGGTCTTTGAGTTGGCCCATGTTAACATGTCAGGCCTTTTGCTTTTGAAACTGTGTTAGGATAATGTTCATTTCGTCATGCAATATCCACTGGCCATGAGCAGCAAGATATGGGTCATCAAAACAACTCTTCCAGAATCTATGAATGATGAAGAAGTTGCATCATTCTCTCACGCTTTGATTGAAGCAGGAGCTGCATGTATTCAGCATCACAAGGTAACATCTACATACAAATGGGAAGATGAAATGAAGTCCGAATCAGAGTGGTCAATTCAAATTAAAGTCTCCAAGCACAGCAAGCAAGCAGTTGCTGACTTTCTTGCAGAAAGCCATCCTTACGATGTTCCACAAGTTATCATGAAGAAGTGGGAAGCAAGCGAAGATTACCTAAATTGGGTCATTGACTAGTAGTTGTAAATGTAGAACGAGCGTGTACAAACGGGCGACCTCTCGCCCACCCCGGAAACGCTCGCTCTGTTACCGGAGCAAATAGGTGTAGGGCACGTTTTACTAGGAGACATTGATAGGTGGCAATCACTCGGGGAGGGTATGAGGCCATGGC
>WTIV01000158.1 GCA_011525095.1 Methanobacteriota archaeon | reverse complement strand
TTCGTCAATGGAAATACCAGCAACGACGGCGCTCCTAGTGGCGCTGAAGCAGAGGCTGATTGGATGGGTGGTGACCTAGAAGGAGTCACACAAATGATTGAATCAGGATACTTCAGTGACTTAGGGGTAAATGCACTCTGGATTTCTCCATTCAACACTAATCCAACGGGTTCCTATGTCGCAGCAGACGGCCAGCACATGGTTTCAGGCTATCACGGATATTGGCCTGTTGAGCCTAGACAAGTCGATCCACGATTTGGTGGTGAAGAGGCTCTGACTGAGATGGTAGATGCAGCTCACGATGCGGGACTTCGTGTCATGGCCGACTTCGTAGTAAACCACGTTCATGAGGACCATGTATACGCTCAAGAACACCCAGAGTGGTTCAACCAAGGATGTATTTGTGGAACAGACTTCTGTGATTGGACAGAGCGCAGACTCGATTGCCTATTCATGGATTACATGCCAGACTTGGATTGGAAGAATCGTGATGCAAGCGAGCAAATAATCGAGGACGCATTATGGTGGGCGGAGACGTTTGATTTGGATGGTATCAGAGTAGATGCGGTCAAGCACGTCGATGACCACGCTATGACAAACCTTGCAACAAGAATCAATGAGAGATTTGAGGCGACTGGAACCGATTTCTATCTGAAGGGAGAGACCGCCATGGGATGGTCAGGACATTCCTTAGAAGACAATGCAGAGCAATACCAGACAATCAATCGATACATCGGTGATGACGCTCTTGACGGACAGGCAGATTTCGTACTCTATCACGCAGTTGTGGACAATGTTTTCACTTCCGGAAACATGGATTATCAGCATCTAGACTATTGGACAAATCGAAGCCAAGACCAGTATGTTGACGGTGCAGTAATGGTGCCTTATCTAGGAAGCCACGATTCCCCAAGATACCTTTCTAGAATCCAAAATGATGGCACTCAGTACAACCAATGGGAAGAACAGGCTAGGCCAACTACTCCTTCCTCTGCATCATACCAAAGCGCCAAGCAAGGGATTGCTTGGCTGCTAACCACGCCTGGTGCACCAATGTTGTACATGGGAGATGAGTTTGGACAGCACGGTGGAGCAGACCCTGATAATCGCAGAATGCTAGATTTCAATCTCAACGATGGGCAGCAAGATCTGAAGGATTTTACTTCTGAAATTGCAAACGTTCGTCTAGAGAACGAGGCGCTGCGCAGAGGCGTTTACTCTACTTTCCACGTAGAGTCAGACATGGTTGCTTACGAGATGACGACTGCTGAGCAAAGCCTGCTAGTCGTACTAAACCGAGGTGTTGCAAATCAGATTCAGACCACCTATGACGAGGTAATCTTTGGAGATTCAACAGTGTCTAGTGGCACACTTGCAGTTCTTGCAGATTCTGTAACAATTCTTGCTCATTCAGGAAACCAGGCTGAAGAGAATCAGACCAACTCTGGCAACGATTCCACATCCGGAAACACAACCACAGGTAACAACACTGGAGTGCCTGCAGGCAATTCTACAGAGGAAAATCAAACCCAGCAAGAAGAAATGCAAACCTGTGATGGTTGCTGTGGAGATACTTTCGAGGTTCCAATTTCAGAACCCTGTCCAATGGTCTCCTGTGCACCTTGTGATGAGGTAGAAGATAGCGGAGATTCAGCCGAATCATCCTCTGGTTCCCTGGTTAGGAATATACTACTGGTTGTGGTCCTAGTAGTCGTTTTAGCATTCATTCAAATGAGTCGTAGAAACGAAGATAATCACTGATCATTCTAGCACCTGTGAATCTTGCAGAGGTTGCAATTGATGCCCTCATAATTTCACACCACTTCTCATCGCCTTCATCCCAAGCAGGTAGAACTTCATTCTCGATTACATCGAGTACATTCTTCGCATCTCGAACATCATCACGCTCGTCATCAGCCTCGCCAATAGCCCAACCGTTTACGCCGTGCTCACAGCCTTCTGGCCACCAGCCATCGAGAATGCTGCAGTTTGGCACACCGTTCATTGCCGCCTTCATTCCTGAGGTTCCTGAGGCTTCCATTGGTCTAATTGGATTGTTTAGCCAGATGTCTACGCCGCCGGTCATAGCCAATCCTGTTGCCATCGAATAGTCTTCAAGGAAGGCAACAGGGATTTCTTCTTCCAAGTCTTTTGCAGAATCAAAAATCGATTTGATTAGCGCTTTTCCACCTTCGTCACGAGGGTGAGCCTTTCCTGAAAATACGAACTGAATTTTGCCGGCACCGATTTCACGAAGTCGCTCTAGGTCGCTGAAAACTAGGTTAGCACGCTTGTAAGTTGCAAACCTTCGTGCGAATCCGATTGTCAATCGGCTCTTGTCCAGTTTTACTCCAGTGCTGGTCAGTACTAATTCTCTGAGGACCTTGCGTGCAACGTCCCTTGCCCCCGCTAAATCCTCGGTAGGGATTTTTCCAGCGTGAGCTAACTTGGTTGGGTCTTCTCTCCAACCAGGTAGTTGTTTATCGAATAAATCAGCCATCATTGGACTTGTCCAGGTTATGTGATGGACGCCGTTTGTAATCGGTGCGATGTGATGGTCAGCAAACATTGAGGATGCAACCCATGCATTGAGATTACTGACAGCATTTACTGGGCCTGAAAGAGCAACTGCGAGGTGAGACATTGAGATTCTGCGACCTTCTTCAGGGTCTCCAGCATCGATTACGAGTTGCTTAGCATCAGCAGGCAATAGGTCTCCTAGAACCTCTTCTACAGCCTCCCATTCGAAACGGTCGTGGCCAGCAGGAACAGGTGTGTGGGTCGTAAAAAGAACACGCTTTGCCAATTGTTCACGGCTCCAGCCTTTGCCCAGCATCTCTAGCAAAGCGAAAGTACAGTGGCCTTCATTGAGGTGCAATCCATCGACTTCTAGGCCTAACTTGTCGAGAAGTCTCAATCCTCCAACACCCAGTAGGTATTCCTGGCGGATTCTAACCCAGTCATCTCCACCATACAGTGTGAGACCGAGTTCGAGGTGCTTCTCAGAATTCTTGGGGTGGAATGTGTCAAGGAAGTAAACAGGAACTACGTGGCCACTAACTCCAGTAATGTCCGCTCTCCAAACCTTAGCCCACAACTCCCCACCATCGAGAGGTAGTGAAATTTCCATTCCAGTATCCTGCATGTGTTGTGCTGGGTCTAGATCTCTGTAGGTCTCGGTTTGAACTCCATCTTTGTCCAAATGTTGCCTTCCGTACCCCTTTCTGTAAACTAAGGTAACACCAACCAACGGAATTTCAGCATCTGCTGCACTCTTGACGTGGTCTCCTGCTAAGACTCCAAGTCCACCAGAGTAGGTGTGAAGTTCTGACCAAAGACCGATTTCTGCTGTGAAGTAGCCTACGACTCCCATGCAGGGTTGCCTAAGCGATACAGGTTATCATAATCGCGACTG
>WTIV01000063.1 GCA_011525095.1 Methanobacteriota archaeon | reverse complement strand
CTTCAGACTTACACAATACCCACATCTGAGAATTTGAAACAAGATGCTGAGATACTTGCAGACCCTGTGATTACCGGATTTATCGAGCAAGCAGAACTTGGAACTCCTGCCCCAACGACTCGTGGTATGTCCATGGTTTACGAAGCTCTTGCACCAGCATTTGAACAGGTTTACACCGAAACATCAACCGCTTCTGAGGCGCTTGAAATGGCTGATGAGGAATTGGAGAGGATGCTAGAAGATGCAGACTGGGCCGATGAAGCAGTCCTAATCGAAGGCTACAGGACAGCAGAAATTGAATTTGAAATCGGGCAAGGAAACCACTCAATCTTCCTAGATGGAGAACTACACTCAACCCTCTCTGATGGAGAAACAGTAGTTGATTCATACACGGGATGTCTTTCCTCATATTCGACAGAAACCACCTTCAGTTGCTCGATTACAGGGTTGATTCCAAACCAAGAGCACATAGTCTCTGTCAACGATTCTACAGGTGAGATTTACCAAGAAACCGTAATCTCTAGCGTTGAAGACATCCTGCCAGAACCTGGTGGAACAAGCGGCGTTCTGTTTGCAATTGGATCAATCATCCTATCCTTGATTGCTCTACTTTCATATGGCGCATGGAAGGACAAGAAGAAGACATCTTCGAGAGGTGCTCACTTCTACATTGCACCAGCCCTTGTCGCTCTTGCTGTGCTTACTTTCTATCCAGTGTTCTATGGATTCTACCTTTCAGTAACCGATGCAAGCCAAACAAAACTCGGTGATGAATCGTTCATTGGACTCGCAAATTTCGTCGAGGTATTCACTGCTGAAGGATTCCTCAAGGTTACTGCATTCACTTTGATTTGGACTCTGTCAAACGTAATTGCACACATTGGAATTGGTCTCTTCTTGGCACTAATTCTCAACGATAAGAGAATCAAAGGAAGGGTTGCCTACAGAACAGTCATGCTTCTTCCGTGGGCGATTCCTTCATACATCTCAGTTCTAATTTGGAGAGGTATATTCCAGCCCGACGGTTTACTCAACGATTTGCTCGGAACGGACCTCAATCTGCTCGCAGACCCAACCGGAGCACAAATCGTTGTTATTTTGGTCAATATATGGCTAGGTGTGCCGTTTATGATGATGTCATTATCGGGTGCATTACAGTCTATTCCTCGTGAAATGTATGAGGCTGCGGAAGTAGATGGTGTCAGTGATTGGGACCAATTTAGACATCTTACATTGCCCAATTTGAAGAGTGCACTAATCCCTCTTTCACTACTCGGATTTATTTGGACATTCAACATGTTCAACGTGATTTATCTGATGACAGACGGTGGTCCAAACCTAACTTACGGCCCTGGGTCAACTGATATTCTGATCACCTATGTCTATGATGTTGCATTCATCGATGGCCAATATGGTTTGGCTGCAGCTTGGTCTGTGGTAATCTTCGCAATGCTTGTTGTATTCTCTTGGCGCTACATGAAGCAGACCAATGCTACGGAGGCGGTATCATGAGCGGTGAAAGAACAATGCGTGATTGGTACGCTCCACTGGAGATTTACACGCTTGCATCGTGGCTGCGTGTAGCGATTGCGGTAAACATCTTCTTGCTCCTATTCGACTACCTTAGAGACGATGGTATGCTGTATTCTCTCGCTGGAATTGCACTGTTGTCCATGTTGGTTTACAGCCTACCTGATGGAAGCACATCTTGGCGCAGAGATGTTTCACTTGCTTTGTCTGGCGGTATCGTCTTGGTTGGAGTTCTCTCTATACTTTCAGCGCCGATTGGATTTGTTATTTGGATGGAATCATGGCTTGTGATTCCAGGATTCATTTCCCTGTACTGGATTTCTTCGCCTCACGTTTCGAGATGGAATAGAGAGCGTATGGAAATCGGTCGTATAGAGAAAGGCCTTGCCAGAAACAAAGAGCACGCTGCGGCATATCAGAGAATTGGAAAGCACGTGATTTTGGCACACTTTGCATTCATCGTATTACTGCCAGTCATTTGGATAATCGACATTTCATTATCCCCAGGAAATGCGCTTGGCGGCAGCCTAGGAGACGCGTTTACTACCGGGCATTATTCCAAGATTCTTGGCGGTGACCAATTCTGGGTATGGATGACAAATTCCTTGATTGTATCAATCGGTACAACGATTGCTGGTCTTGCTCTTGCTGTACCAGCAGCATACGCATTCAGCCGCTTCAAATTCAGTGGAAGAGACCCAGCAATGTTCTCATTCCTGCTGGTGCAAATGTTCCCGGGAATTATCATCCTAGTACCGTATTTCATGGTGATGAAGTCGCTTGGTTTACTCAACTCACACCTTGGATTAATCATGGCATATTCGGTAACGGCTCTTCCGCTATGTGTTTGGATGTTGAAGGGATTCTTCGACACCGTGCCAAGAGAACTAGAAGAAGCAGCAATGCTTGATGGATGTAATAGATTCGAAATTTTTGCTAAGATCATTTTGCCTCTTTCATTACCAGCGATAGCGGTCACAGCGCTATTTTCATTCCTAGCAGCGTGGAATGAGTTCTTGCTAGCATTAACTTTCAACACGTCAAACGACATGTACACACTGCCGGTTGGTCTAGCGTCCATGATATCCTCAACCGGTCAATCTTGGGGAGACTTCGCTGCCGCGAGTTTGCTTGTCAGTTTGCCAGTAGTGGTCTTGTTTATCCTATTCCAGAAGTTCCTCATCGAGGGATTGTCAGCAGGAGGAGTCAAGGGGTGATTCCATGGTATCAGTAAGATATGAGAAAGTAACGAAGAGATATGATGACGGCACTGAAGCCGTCAAAGAACTAGACCTTGAGGTGGCAGATGGAGAATTCCTTGTTCTTCTAGGACCATCCGGTTGTGGCAAATCAACCACATTGAGGATGCTAGCTGGTCTTGAGGACATTTCTGATGGTGAAATCAAAATTGACGATGCCAGAATCAACGACTTGCCCCCAGGTGCGCGTGGTCTAGGTATGGTCTTCCAATCCTATGCATTGTATCCTCACATGAATATTCACGACAATCTATCCTTCGGGTTGAAGCGAATGAAGGGAGAAGAAAAGTTGTCTGATGAAGAGATTAAATCAAGAGTCGACGAGATGGCAAAGATGCTTGGACTAAGTGAAGAATTGTCCAAGCGACCAAAGGAGTTGTCGGGTGGGCAACGCCAGAGAGTTGCTCTTGGTCGTGCTCTAATCAAGCGACCAAAGGTGCTGTTAATGGATGAGCCACTATCGAATCTGGATGCAGAATTACGCCATCAAATGCGAGGAGAAATCCGTCGCCTTCATGAAGAATTAGGATGCACTACAATTTACGTAACTCACGACCAAATCGAAGCGATGACATTGGCTGATAGAATTGCAATTCTGGACAAGGGTGAGTTGCAGCAGCACTGTCCTCC
>WTIV01000035.1 GCA_011525095.1 Methanobacteriota archaeon | reverse complement strand
GACACAAGGTTTGCGGCGGTCGTTGAAAGTAACATTACTAAAACTAAGAATAACGCTCTACCGCGTCCTTCTACATTCATACTCTTCCAAAGCATCTTCATCACTCGTTTCTGCGGACTCTAACTACCACTTTAATTCCTTTGGAATGATGTCTGAATGTGATTTGCACAAATGCTGCGCAGTACATCGATTTTACCGAAGAGGGGAAAATTTCGATTAATTCACAATCCAGAGGCTAACCAAGCGGGAGATGGACCCCAACCTGTGTTGTCGCCACCGTGAACTTTGACGAGTTTACCCGACCTGAACATTGCCTCCAAAAATAGTTCGAGTTCCATGCCTTCTCTATCTCCTAGGTAGTCGCTTGCAGCTAGGGCAATCGTTTCAGTTGTTATCGCGGTTACTCCATGAGTTCTTACTGCAATTCTGAGTAATTCTTTGAGCCATGCTTCGGCCATTGGGTCTTTGACCATCGGTCCTTGAGCAGGTTGAGGTTCTTCGATATCTTGCAGTTGTTCTCTCAACTGATCGGCGGTTGGTCGAACTGGTTGTTCGAGTCCAACCTCAACCAATTTTGCTGCCAAATCCAATTCTCCAATAGGTCTTCGAATAACTGGAATTCTTGAGGGGTCTGGTTCGGGACCCATGTCCTTCGGTTTTTCCTCAGGCATCGAAATATCACTGGCAAAGCCGGAGTTCGACAAAGAGGTGCTATCCACCGCCATCGGCATGGCCCAACCCACTTTGGAAAGCCCAAGTTCTGAGACTATGCTGCGGACCCAATCCGCCTCTCCCTCAAGTAGAACATCAACGTCATCCTCATCGCTACGAAATCGGTAACGAATGTAACCACGAAGGTCCTGCATAAGACATCCCCGCAAGTAAGAGGAAATCAAACCACCGGTTACTGGGCTAGATTTCTAAGTACAGTGTGAAGGATTCCACCATTTCGGTAATAATCGACCTCAACGGGGGTATCCAAGCGTACATCAACTGTAAATTCTACAGAAGTACCATCAGATTTGTTTGCTGTGACGCTTAATTCCTGCAATGCTTGTACTTCATCAGTAACAGGTATATCATACGATTCGGTTCCGTCTAATCCTAGCGAATCTGCATCTTGACCTTCCTTGAAAGTTAGAGGAAGAACGCCCATCCCAACAAGATTTGACCTGTGAATTCTTTCAAAGGAAGTTGCGATTACCGCCTTTACTCCAAGCAAATAGGTCCCCTTTGCAGCCCAGTCTCTGCTACTTCCAGTTCCGTATTGTGAACCTGCTAGTACGACCATAGGCCCATTATTATCCATTGCCGCTTCAAATACCGAGGAAACCTCTCCAGTCTTGTGATTTAGAGCATATCCACCCTCTGTTCCTGGAGCCATTTGGTTGCGAACTCTCACGTTAGCGAATGTTCCTCGCATCATGATTTCGTGATTGCCTCTTCTACTACCGAATGAGTTGAAGTCACCCTGTTCGACACCTCTCTCTGTAAGCCACTTTCCTGCAGGACCATCTGCAGGGAATGCTCCTGCTGGAGAGATGTGGTCTGTTGTGATTGAATCGCCGAGTTTTAACAGAACTTTAGCACCGTGAATGGATTCAATCGGCTTCGCTTCCTTGGACAAACCTTGGAAGAAAGAAGGAAGACGGATGTAAGTAGAATCATCTTGCCACGGATAAAGTGGAGATGCTTCGCTTGGTATTGAGTCCCAACGTGGCTCTTGCATTACAGTCGCATATCTCTCACGGAACATTTCAGGTGTGATTTTTGCCATCGCTGCGCTCAATTGCTCATCTGATGGCCACACGTCAGACAGCATAACCGCCTCACCCATTCTGTCAAATCCGATCGGTTCAGTTGTCAAATCAACATTTAGGCTACCTGCTATTGCATATGCAACAACCAAAGGAGGGCTTGCTAGGTAGGAAGCCTTGACCTTTTGGTGGACTCTTCCTTCGAAGTTACGGTTACCGGAGATTACGGAACCTACAATCAAATTAGATTCGTCGATTGCAGCCTCTATGTCTGAATCGAGTGGACCAGAGTTTCCGATACAGGTTGTACATCCGTATCCAACATTGTTGAATCCAAGCGCTGCTAGGTCCTTATCGAGGCCATTTGCTTCGTAATATTCGGTAACTACTCTTGAACCTGGTGCCAATGAAGTCTTGACCCACGGTTTCACCATGAGTCCACGCTTCCTTGCATTTCTTGCCAGCAGGCCCGCAGCAAGCATTACACCTGGGTTGGACGTGTTGGTACAGGAAGTAATTGCAGCGATTACTACATCGCCGTGATTGAGGTCGTAATCATTCCCAACTAAGGATGATTTTGACAGGTCTGCCTCCGACAGGCCGTGTCCTTGATGTCCGACTTCGTGAGTTAGTGACTCTTCGAAGTGTGATGCCATGTTTGACAAATCGACTCTGTCTTGAGGGCGTTTTGGACCTGCTAGCGCAGGTTCAACAGTGGACAAATCCAGTTCGAGAAGTGCAGTGTAACTCTTTTCTGGAGCACTTGAATCATACCATAGGCCTTGAGCCTTACAGTAAGCTTCTACCCCTGCAATATCCTCTTCAGTTCTACCTGAGAGTCTCATGTAGGATAGAGTGTTATCGTCAACTGGGAAGAAACCACATGTTGCACCGTATTCAGGGGCCATGTTTGCAATCGTTGCACGGTCTGGGAGGGATAAAGCAGCCATCCCTTGGCCAAAGAATTCTACGAACTTACCAACAACTCCGTGTTCACGAAGCATTTCTACTATTCTAAGAGTCATGTCCGTGGCGGTTACTCCTGCATTCAGAGAACCAGTCAGGCGGAAACCAACCACATCTGGGGATAGCATGTAAATCGGCTGGCCGAGCATTACTGCCTCAGCCTCAATTCCACCGACGCCCCATCCTAGGACACCAAGTCCGTTGATCATAGTGGTGTGGGAGTCGGTTCCAACCAGCGAATCAGGAAGCCAGACGCCGTTTTCTTGGCGTGCAACTGTAGCGATCCATTCTAGGTTAACCTGATGGACGATTCCTCTAGAAGGAGGGACTGCTCTGAAGTTTTCAAGAGATTGTTGACCCCACTTTAGGAAAGTGTATCTTTCCATATTTCTGTGATACTCGATATCTAGGTTTAGGTCTAAAGCCTCAGGATTTGCTCCTGAAATGTCCACCTGAACAGAGTGGTCGATAACAAGGTCGACTGGCACCTGCGGATTCACTTTCTCAGGGTCTCCGCCCATCTCTACCATGGCATCTCTTAACGCTGCCAAATCGACAACAGCAGGTACGCCTGTGAAATCTTGAAGAATCACTCTTGATGGGCGGAACGGGATTTCTCCTCTCTCGCCATTTGCACTCCAAGATGCGATATTTCTAACATCTTGTTCTGTGATTAGAAAACCGTCGCAGTTTCTGAGTGCTCCTTCCAAAAGT
>WTIV01000188.1:8760-14163 GCA_011525095.1 Methanobacteriota archaeon | reverse complement strand
ATTATATTCTCAGAAAATGGTAATCGAATGCATATCGCGGTTGATAGTGGGAGTTCTTCTGGCCTTTACACATACAACTACGAAATTTTTGACCTCATGCAAAGCACGTCTTTCTTTCACACGGTAGAAGATGTAGAAATTTTAGAAGACAATTCAAGTAGACTACAATCGATATTTGTTGCTGCAGGAACTGGAGAAATTGCAGTTTACCTGCGTGAATTGGTTCCGTTTGGATATAACACTCCTGGTGTTGATTTAGATGGTGACAACGTTCCTGATAACCTTGACCCTGATGATGATGGAGATGGTGTGAACGACGACTGGGATGATGATTTTGGTTGTGACGCACCCGAGGGTACACCTTGTTCCAGATATCCTGACCTAGAAAAAATTCGCAATCTTGAGATATTCATTGGAAAGGAGTTCGTAGTAAGAGACTCGATAACACTACCAACTGAGGATTCAAGCAATATCAGAAATCTCAGTCGTAACTCTATTGCTAGAGACCAAGTGATCAGTGCTAGCGAAACACAGCGTTTCGCAGATTCAATATGCCAGAATATGGATCACGGTGACATTATTGACCAACTGAAAGAAACGATTGAAATTTCCAGCGGAGAATTAGGTGATGCTGTAGTTAGTTGCAAAGTTGTGAGTGGAATGGAATTAGTTCGTGATGGAGATTCTACAACACAAATCACGATTGCCATAACAACTACATTCCAATATGCCACAATGGTTACCCTTCCACTCGACATCAGATTGAAAGAACAGACTCTGCCAACAGACGGTTCTATCGCCTGGTTGGCGCCAGCGCATCCAATTTCCCTAACTTTCAGTGGAGATGGTGTTGAAACCGCAAACATACCACTCTGGTGGAATGATGGAGAAACAACTGCGTCAATTACCATCAATCAGGTCTCTGTAAAAAATCCAACAGCAGTTGATAGTTTGCTGGATTATGCACTTCATCCACTAGCATTTTTGCTATATCTAGCAATTGTTGCCGGGGCTCTAACATTATTGATAAGAAAGCAAAACGAAATCGATTTCAACATAGATGATGATGAGCAAGATGAAAATGAGTTAGTCGATTCTGACGATGTAATTTCAGAGGAACTTGAGAATTTTAATTCAAATGATGATAAATCTGAAGATGAAGTAAGACCAACTAAACCAAAGCCTATCGAAAATTCAACAAAAAGAAAGATTGCTAGAAAAGAGAGACAGACAATAGAGTCACCTTCAAACAGAGACATTAACCCTCAAAAAGCCACCAAGAGAAGAAAAGTCGCCTCCAAAGACATCAATAAAAGCGGCCCAATTACGAAGACAAAAAGAAAAAGGTTGGTTTCAACTGATAATTCGAATGAAGAAATTGAAAGCTTAAATTCCAATATCGAACCAAAAATGAAGACTAGAAAAGTCAAGACAAAAACTGAAACTTCAGAGAAGCCAGTCAAGAAAAGAAGAGCCGTAAAGAAAAATTTAGATGAATCTAAAACAGACTCTAATGATGACAAAATGTTAGATGAAGATAAATTGCAAAATGACTTAGTGAAGGATTTCATCAAAGAAGAATAATTACCACGCTAACGTTATTTGGTTCTCCATTTTACATGCGGAGGCCAAAAAAGATTCGAGTCCTACAATATCTTCATCTTCAATTCGATTGATGACTTCACCGAAATATCTCTCAAGTCTAGAAGCATCTTGAGATGATTTTACAGAACTTACATTAATCACTTCTTGTCTTACTTTAGGGTCTGTTTCAAACTTGATTAAGCGTTCAATAAGAGCATCGTAAGCAAGTTTAACCTTATCCATATCCGAATCTCTTCTAGCTGCAAACACTCCAAAGACCATAGGATGACCACTGACTTTCTTCCATTCTAAACCAAGGTCTAGTTCTACTAGTTCCGGGTATTCTCTAGCCGATTCTAACGCTCTGTCCCCAATTAGTAAACAACCATCACACCGATTTAGCATTCCATGTAAATCAGGTCCCATTTCTACGTACTTTGGCGATAGTCCACGTTTTGAAATTAAGTATTTTAGGAGGGTAACCGATGTTGCAGAATCCGATGGCAAGGCAATAGTTTCCATCTCATCTATCGGTTTCCCACCGAAAAGAAGGACACTACCAACCTCTCCTTTACTAGAAATCGCAAGGTCGGGAACTAGCACAAGTTCGTCGGAGTTTTTTGCATAATCTGCTGCAGGTATTGGGGCTAAGATGCAATCCTTCCTAAGTAGGTGACCAGTAAGCCAAGATGGCGGTGCTGGAAGAATATTCCAAGAATCTTCAAGACCATAAAATAATGGCTCGCAGTTGATGAATGAAACTCGACCGATTGTTTGCTCCCATGCCATTCAATCACCTACTGCCATCCTAAGGCTGCGCTTTACCGGCTCTACCGGTGCAATATATTCAGTGAATTCAGAATACGTAGTATTTCTTTGGACCGGAACACATCCTGCGTTGTTGACTAATTTGGCTAACATTGCCTTATCGTGATCGAGAGGGGCTGTAGAGCCGGCCAGGTGCATGATAGATTCTTTTTGGACAGTTCCATCTATGTCGTCTGCACCAAATTGGAGGGCGAGTTCTGCAATGTTATCACCAAAGTTCATTCTGTAGGCTTTTATGTGAGGTATATTGTTTAACATTAATCTAGAGATAGACACCACGCGGAGAATTTCTGTACCTGTCGCTAGTTGTGCATCTGGCAGCCTTGAATCATCTGGGAGGAAGGGATAGGGCACGAAACATTGGAAACCGTCAGTTTCTTGCTGCAAGTCTCTTAGTCGAAGCATGTGATTAACGCGATGCTCTATTGTTTCAATAGTACCAAACAACATGGTACAGTTTGTTGGGATGCCTAGCAAGTGAGCTGTCTTGTGAATGTCTAAGTACTCTTGAGACGATTCTTTTCCCCGACATATTATCTCTCGAATGTCATCATCCAATATTTCTGCTCCACCGCCCGGAAGTGAACCTAAGCCTGATTCCATTAGAATCTTGAGAGTGTCATGAACTGAAATCTTGGACAAACTTGCTATGTGTTTTATCTCCACAGCGGTTAGTGCCTTTATGTGGATGTGAGGGAACTCTTGTTTTACTCTTCTAAACAACTCAGAGTAATGCTGTACGTCCCATTCTGGATGTAATCCGCCCACGGAGTGTACTTCATCAACAAAGGTAGAGTATTTGCGCAAGTCCTCGATGTACTCATCAATTTCCAATTGGTATGCATCTGCTGCTCTGCGCCCTCTGCGAAATGCGCAAAATTTGCACGCAAGTGTGCATATGTTGGTTTGATTGACGTGTACATTTACGTTAAAGTAGGCGTTGTTTCCAAAGCGAGATTGTTTGACATGATTGGCAAGCGAACCTATGGTGTTCAAATCTTTTGATTTGAATAACTTTACACCATCTTGCAGGGAAAGAGGAATGCCAGTTGACAATTTCTCTACGATTTCTTCAAATTCGTTTGGCCAAGTTACTGAGGTCAACCTTTGCCTCAGAGAATCTTGCCAATCAGCAAATTCCCCGGCTGCCATGGCTTGTCCTACAACTGATTATTTTTGAATTAACGTTTAGGCTCTCTTGCTAGTTCTGACACTGAAGACCCCAGTTGAATTCAATAGTTTTCTAAATTCCTCTACCATGAATACAGTGCTTGCAACTAGGACTACAATGAACCAGTCCTTTTGTTCTAGAGGAGTTGTGGCCAATAATTCTCCTATTTGGAATGAAGTCAGTGGAATTGTCCAATCTGCGCCTTGAACAACCAACAGTAATAATCCGATTGAGAACGTAATTGCGAGGTATATCGCTCTGTTGGAGAATAGACCTAACTTGAAGACACTATCCTCATTACTTCTACAATTCATTACGTTGAATAATTGGAAGAAGATAAACACACAGAAACACATTGTCCTTGCATATTCTTCTGTTCCGTTTTCTAACGCTAGGTAGTAAACTATCAATGTACCCAGAACCATGATTCCACCCAAGTAGAATATCAGAAGTAAATCTTTCATGTTTGGTAAGGATTCGTCTACTGGTCTAGGTGGTCGATCCATCACGTTGG
This sequence comes from Methanobacteriota archaeon, assembly GCA_011525095.1. GTDB lineage: Archaea > Thermoplasmatota > Poseidoniia > Poseidoniales > Poseidoniaceae > MGIIa-K1. The sequence goes on along the minus strand of WTIV01000188.1, from coordinate 10,066 downwards.
AGTGCATTTTTTCTACACCCAACGCGACAGCCGGAGGGCCATCCATTAGGATATTGATGACCAAAATTTGGGTTGGAGTTAGTGGAAGTGGCCACTGGAAAAGTACGTTTGCAAGTAAGAGTAAAGCAACAGCAGCCACATTTGTTGATACCTGATATCGCACGAAATTCCTGATGTTTGTGTAGATTTTCCTTCCTTCCTCTACAGCGTTAACGATGTTAGCAAAGTTGTCGTCTTGTAATACCATATCAGATGCATCTTTGGCTACATCTGTACCTGCAATCCCCATTGAAATTCCGATGTTAGCCCTTGATAGTGCAGGAGCATCGTTTACACCGTCACCTGTCATCGCTACAACCTCTCCTTCATCCTGTAATGCAGTTACAATTCGCATTTTTTGTTCTGGAGTTACTCGACTGAAAATCGCTGTTCCTGCGACGATATCCCTCATAGCAATGTCATCTAACTCTTCTAGTCGATCACCACCGACTGCATCGATATGTGGTTTTGTAATATTGAGGTCTTCACCAATAGATTGAGCTGTCATTTGTTGGTCACCGGTTATCATCTTAACACTGATACCTGCTTTTTGACACCTCAATATAGCGTCATAAACCTCTGCACGTGGAGGATCCATAATACCAACCATTCCTAGGAAAATCAGATTGTCTTCCATAGACGTCATATCGGTGATATCATCTTCTTGTGTCACCTTTCTTGCACACAGCGCTATGACTCTCATCGCTTTGCTAGCCATCTCCCTATTAGACTGTGATGCGACTTCGAAATCTCCTTCTTCGATTGGAACGATTTCACCGTTCTTTACTTTCCACTTGACAAGCTTCTTGAATCCACCTGCTCCACCTTTGGAGAAAATCCAATCTCCACCTTCATACTCGTGGATAACTGACATCCTCTTTCTGTCAGTGTTGAAGAAGAATTCATGCTTGCGGGGGTGTCTCTGGGCAAACTTAGCAACTGAACCGTTGATCTTGTAACCCAATACTGCACAAGCGCTGTCTGTGGGGTCACCAATCGCTGTCCATTGGCCATCAACTTCAGCGATTTGTGAGTTGTGACACAGTGAAAGACATGACGCTGCTAATCTAAATCCAAGGTCTCTTTGAAGATTAGACATTTCATCATCCGACAATTCCTTATCATCGAAGGTAAGAGTCCCTTCTGGCAAGAACCCCTCTCCTGTTATGCCGAATGTTTTCTCTGGTAGCATTAATCGCCTAACCGTCATCTGATTTTTTGTTAGAGTGCCAGTTTTATCTGTACAGATTACAGTGGTAGAGCCCAG
>WTIV01000188.1:0-8660 GCA_011525095.1 Methanobacteriota archaeon | reverse complement strand
GATTTTTTGTTAGAGTGCCAGTTTTATCTGTACAGATTACAGTGGTAGAGCCCAGTGTTTCAACAGCCTTCATTCTGCGAATAATTGCTTTATGTCTAGCCATATTTCGCATCCCTATTGCTAAGGTTGTTACCAAAATTATAGGCAAACCTTCGGGAACAATAGCAACGAATATTGAAATTGCAACCAAGAATTGGAATTTAGCCGCTTCCCACAATTCTCCACCCCTAACGTAAGTTAGAATTAACTCAATGGATATAATCAAAATTGCAACAACTAATGCTATGAATCCAAGGAATTTACCAAGAGATTCGAGTTTGTGTTCAAGAGGTGTTTTAGGGGTTTCCGCCTGGGCAATATCGTTAGCAATCTTGCCCAGTTCTGTGTACATGCCAGTTGCTGTAACAATTCCTACAGCCCTACCAGTCGAAATTGTTGTACCCATGTATAGCATATTTTTTCTGTCTGCAAGTAATGTTTCAGGTGGCAACACATCTTCATTGACTTTTGTTGGCATCGATTCACCAGTTAACGCCGATTCGTCGACTTTACACTGCCAAGCTTCTGAGACACGCAAATCAGCAGGAACATTGAGCCCTTCCTCAATTTTCACGATGTCTCCTGGAACTAACTTAGTTGTGCTAATTTCCATCTCCATGCCATCTCGACAAACAACACATCGAGAGACTGTCATTTGCTTCAAAGCACCCATTTCTTGTTCGGCTTTGTTTTCTTGCCAGAAACCGAAAAATGCGTTCGCTGTGAGAACTATACCGATGAATATGGCATCCCCCGGTTTATCCGGATGTGTTGCTAATGCAAGCAAACCTGCTCCAATCAGCAAGTAATTTAATGGGTCGTGATATTGAGATAAAAACCGTAAGAAAGCTGGTACCTTATCCGGCTCTCTTAATTTATTCTCGCCATATTTCTCGAGCCTGTTTTCGGCTTCTTGGGAAGTAAGTCCACCCAATGGTGTATCTAACTCGGAAAGTACCTCTTCACCAGTTTTGGTGTGCCACGAAACATCTGACATAGAATCACCGAAGTTATTTGCCGTGGTGAGGTACACCTTATGATAATACGGGTTGGGACTTCATTTCAATTTCTCCGATTATTTGACAAGCCCAGTGTAAGTCGGGTAACTATGAGCGGTAATCAAGAACCTTGGGTACCTGCTGAGATGAACATCAAAGAATTGACTACGAGAGTGGTCGTAATTGGTGTACTACTAGGCGGCGTAATGACTGCCGCAAATGCATACCTTGGTTTGTATGTGGGAATGACAGTATCTGCATCAATACCCGCAGCAGTAATGAGTATGCTTATTTTGAGAGGATTCAAATTCAAAGATGTGACAATTCTCGAAAATAATTCTGTTCAAACGATGGCAAGTGCTGGAGAATCACTTGCCGCAGGTGTTATTTTTACAGTTCCAGCCCTACTTGTATTAGGAATATGGCAAGATATCGAATGGGTTGACACTTTCTTGATTGCAATCCTTGGTGGTCTTCTTGGTACAATGTTCACTATTGCTCTGCGAAGATTATTCATTGTGGAAGAGGCTCTTCCCTACCCTGAGGGCGTTGCGTGTCGTGAAGTATTAGTTGCTGGGGAAAAAGGAGGTTCTGGTCTAATCGCAATCATTTATGCTCTGCTTATAGGAGCAACATACGGATGGATGGTCAAAGGATTCAAGGCAACACACGCTAAATTGGAAGGAGTAGGCGAAGCGTTTGGAACTCGGTTTTATGCAGGTAGTGAGCTTTCTCTGGCGTTACTTTCTGTGGGTTATATTGTTGGCCTAAGAATTGCAGCCTTCATTTTCCTTGGCGGCGTAGTAGGATTTGCAATTTTAGTACCAATATATGGTATGCTGAACGGTTTCCCCGATGGTACAGGAATCATGACAAGTATTGGCGTGTATGATTACAAAGAAGTGTGGGGCTCTCAAATTAGATACGCTGGAGTTGGCGCTATGGTTGTTGGTGGTGTATACACGCTATGGTCAATGAGAAAGACGATTGCTGAGGGATTGTCTAAAGCCTTCAAGAAAGGTGACGGAGAAGAAGCGCAACTACGTACCGAGATGGATTTACCATTGGACAAAGTCATGATGTTTTGTGGTGTTCTTGTCGTGCTAATTTTCCTATTCTATTGGTACGCAACTGGAAGTTTAATTATGGCATTAGCAGGAGCCTTATTCCTAGCTGTTGTATCATTCTTTTTTGCAGCCGTTGCAGGATACATTGCCGGAGTGGTTGGTTCTTCAAATTCTCCAGTTTCTGGAATGACAATAGCGACTCTACTGTTTACAATTGCACTGGTGTGGATTGTCGGTGGCCTAATCCTTGATATGGGGCAAACCGAGATGATGGTAGCAACAATGTTCATTGCAGCGATTGTGGCTACATCCGCAGCAATCGCTGGTGACGTCATGCAGGACTTGAAGACAGGTCATATGGTCGGTGCAACTCCCTGGAGACAGCAAACTGCAGAGATCATAGGAGTCACAGTTGGTGCAATTGTAATCGGTCCAGTTCTATCAATTTTGCATGACGCATTTAGAATTTCGAATACAGCATGTTTGGCAAACCCAAGGCCTGAAGATCCCACTTGTCAAGATGCATTATTTGCTCCTCAGGCTGAATTAATCGGGGCAATTGTTCAAGGGGCATTTGGTGGTAACATCAACCTGCCTATGGTAATGCTGGGTGCAGTGATTGCTGTCATCCTAATCAGGCTTGCAATGCCGGTAATGAGTGTTGCGATTGGTATTTACCTACCATTGTACCTGTCTGTTCCAATAATGGCTGGCGGGATAATTTCTCACATCTTGCTATCCAGTGCAAGGCTTAGAGTAGACGGTACTTTGGAAGGTGAGCCTAGTGAAGATGCTACTGCTGCTGTGAAGGAAGTTCAAGACAAGGGAGTACTAATCGGTGCAGGATTTATTGCAGGTGAATCCCTTATGGGAGTTCTCCTTGCGATATTCATAGTCGCAGAAATGGACCCATCCTCATGGTTTGGAGGAATTGGTACACTATCGTACACACTATCTCTAGTATTCTTTGGATGGTTCGTTGCAGTTTTCATAATGTTATCAGCACGTGCATTGCCTGCTAGAGGAAATCTAGCAGAAGATCTGGTGTATGTCGCTGCTGATGCAGCAAAGAAGTTGCGAGGAGTGTTCTCTTTACCCAATTTTGACAACCTATCAAAACGTAAGAAATACAACTGAAATGTACATGCATCTCAAACACAACCATCAAAGGCCATAGTCAAAGGCCGTTAGTCGAAGGGACAGATATGGCTGGAATGACAATTCCCGAATTAGAAGAAATGGCACGTAAGTGTCGAATAGAGATTTGCAAGATGACACATCGTGCACAAGCAGGACACCCTGGTGGTTCTTTGTCAGAAATCGACATTCTGTGCGCTCTTTACGGACACAGACTTCGAGCAAAGCCTTCAGAGCCTGACTGGGAAGATAGAGACAGATTCATTCTCTCAAAAGGCCATGCATCACCGGGAATGTACGCGGTTCTTGCTGAAATGGGATTCATCTCCCACGAAGATTTGGAATCTTACCGAGTTAAAGGAGGAGTTTGCCAAGGACACGTCGATATGAAATGGTGTCCAGGAGTTGATTTTTCTGCTGGCAGCCTAGGAATGGGACTTTCGTTTGGAATGGGCTGTGCAGTCGCTGCTAGATTAGATGGTTCAGAACGTAATGCGTATGTTATGGTTGGAGATGGTGAAATTCAAGAAGGCAGCGTTTGGGAAGCTGCGATGGCAGCAGCACATCACGAACTGGGCAACTTGAAACTATTCGTTGATTGTAACCGGATTCAGAATGATGACTTTTGTGAGGCACAAATGAGAATGTTTGACATTCCTGCAAAATGGGAGTCATTCGGTTGGGCAGTAAAGGAAATCGACGGTCATGACATGAAATCTATAGTTGATGCAATAGATTGGATGGACACTGTCGAAGACAAGCCTGCTGTTGTAATCGCTAACACTGTTAAAGGAAAGGGAGTGTCATTCATGGAAGACAACCCTGCATTCCATGGAGCAGCCCCGTCTGATGAGCAACTTGCTATCGCATTATCCGAATTGGGGGTGAGCGCTTGACAAGGATGGCGGCAACCAGAGACGGATATGGAGATGCACTCCTAGAACTAGCAGGCAATCAAAAGGTTGTTGTTCTAGAAGCAGATCTAGGAAAATCTACCAAATCTCTTCACTTCAGGAAAGCACACCCAGAGAGAACAGTTTCTTGTGGGATTGGAGAGCAGAACATGCTGCTTGTAGCAGCCGGCCTTGCATCTAATGGTTACATACCGTTTGCTAGCACATTTGCAATATTCACTGAGCGAGCATTCGAACAAATGCGTAATGGTGTAGCAAGACCCAATCTAGCAGTTCATTTGTGCGGTAGCCACGGTGGCACTCACACAGGAACAGATGGTTCAAGTGCACAATCAATAGAAGATTTGGCTATATACAGAACTCTTCCAAACGTTGTTGTAATGCATCCTTGTGATGATGTATCGACCAAGGCTTTGACAATGCAACTACCAGGCTTGGGCAGTCCATCTTACATGCGAACAGCGAGGAACAAAACTCCTGTTTTGTATGATGGAAAAGAGGATGAAATTCAAATCGGAAAGGGAATTACATTGACAGAAGGAAATGATGTTGCAATCATTGCATGTGGCGTTCTAGTTCACGAAGCATTAATCGCAGCGGAGGAACTCAAGAGTGAGGGAATCAATGCAACAGTTGTTGACATGCACACAATAAAGCCACTTGATACTGAACTAGTGGACAAATTGTCTAGGCAATGTGGTGCCATCGTAACTGCAGAAGACCACTCTGTTATCGGTGGTCTTGGAGGAGCTGTTGCTGAGCATGTTGTTTCCTCACATCCTGTTCCAATTGAGAAAATTGGTGTCAATGATAGGTTTGGTGAATCGGCTCAAGCAGAAGAGATGCTTGAGATGATGGGCTTAAAATCACACCATATTTGTGACTCTGTTAAGAAAGTTATCGCGAGGAAGGCTTGAAGCACTGTCTAGGACAGCGGTTGTTTCATGGAGTTCTTTTTAGACACCGCTGATGTTGACGAAATTCGAGAAATAGCCTCTTGGGGAATCCTTGATGGAGTAACAACTAATCCATCACTGATTAAGAAAAGCGGTAGAGATTTCAAAACGGTAGTAGCTGAAATCGCTTCGATTTGTGACGGTCCTATATCTGCAGAAGTAACTGCACTCGATACCGCAGGAATGGTTGAGCAAGGTCGTGCACTGAAGGCTGACCTGCCTGAAAATGTGATTATTAAAATTCCATGTACACCAGAGGGTCTTGCAGCAACTAAAATCTTGACAGCAGATGGGATAAAGACGAACGTTACTCTAATCTTCTCGGCATCCCAAGCATTAATGGCAGCAAAGGCTGGTGCAACATATGTATCTCCATTTATTGGAAGAATCGATGATACTGGAGCGGATGGAATGTCGCTAATTGCGGAAATCATGGCAACATGGGAGAATTACAAGATCGACACCAAGGTACTAGCAGCCTCAATTCGACATCCAACTCATGTATTGGCATGTATGCAGTTAGGAGCACACACAGTTACAATGCCCACCAAGACTTTCCGTCAATTGATGAGTCACCCACTTACCGATAAGGGCCTTGCTGGTTTTATGAAAGACTGGGCAGAGGTTGAGGCAGCGGGTAACGCTTGAAGCGAACTTTTCATAATGAGCGCCCTGTCACAATGAAACAGGAGGCGATTAGCATGAGTGTTCATGATGACAAGGTTAAGCGTCTTCTAGACGGTGAAATTGACGAGGCTGAAATTGCAGCCGACCCGATATTAGCCAGTTTGGCAGAACGTATTTTTGGCTTGAATATTGAACCAATCACACCAAGTAAACCAAGCCAAGCCCCCGCTAATCCTGCGGTAGAAGTCGTCCCAGCAGTCACCTCGAACGAACCTATGATTGAGGTAATCCCAGGGGCTGCACCTGCACCTGCACCAATGCCGCTACCGACCCTGCCTAAAATTCCAGAACAGGATGCGAAGAAAGGCGGAGGAGGATTCCTCAAAATCTTCGGTGGTTTATCCATCGTTGTGGCAGTAGCGAACATTTTCGGAGCTTTCGGTTTCTTGAATTCCCAATGTAGTGGGGACAAATGCACAAGCGATGCGACCCGAATTAACTGGCTTGATGTTCATAATATTGGTAACGAAATGGGATGGTCGCTGCCTTTCCCTGAACTAGGAATTCCAGACTATGTCGCAATTGCATCTAGCATATTGGTGCTAATCGTGGCATTTCGCAAGAAATGATGCGTAAAGCAGGTGAACATCAATGGGTAAAGGCAAGGCAAAGCGCGGCATACCATCAAAAACTGATGATTTCAACGCCTGGTATCCATTCATTGTGGAAGCAGCTGAACTTGTCGATAAGCGATATCCAATCAAGGGTATGGATGTATGGCGTCCATATGGATGGAAGACAATGAAGTTGATTGATTCATTAACCCACAAGGAAATGGAAAGGACCGGTCACGAGGAGGTCAATTTCCCATTGCTAATACCAGAAAATCTTCTAGAGAAAGAAAATGCACTTGTGGCCCGTCTAAAGAGGGCAAGAGAAGAAGGCATAGACCCTGATGACCTAAGGGACGAAGATGAAGAGGGCGGTTTCAAAAAAGAGGTCTATTGGGTAAAACACGCTGGAGAAAACGAGTTGGACATTCCAATGTTCTTGCGACCTACAAGTGAAACAGCGATGTACACAATGTTCCCATTATGGATTAGATCTCACAAAGACCTACCAATGAAGTTATACCAAATGGTAAACACTTTCCGATATGAAACAAAGCAAACTAGGTCGTTCATCAGAGTAAGAGAAATTCACTTCTTCGAAGCACATACAGCACACGCAGACGAGGAATGCGCAACAAGACAAATTCAGCAGGATTTGGAGATTGTAGACAACTTGATGCATGATTTGTGCTTACCTATAATCAAAGCAAGGAGGCCTGTTTGGGACACATTCCCAGGTGCGTGGTACACAATAGGTATCGACGCAATTATGCCAAATGGCAGAACTCTCCAAGTTGCTTCATGCCACCATTACAGAGATCAGTGGGCAAAAGCATTCGATGTAACATACGAAAATTTGAATGCAGAACAACAACACTGCCACCAAACAACTTACGGTATGTCCGAGAGACTATTGGGCGCTGTAGTTGGAATGCATGGTGACGATAATGGGCTAATCATGCCTCCTGCAATCGCTCCACATCAAATCGTAATTTGTCCAATGATAAGGAAGAACTCAGAAGTCGACACTATCGCAAAGAGCGAAGAGGTGGCATCTATTTTGAGAGAATCAGGTTTCCGTGTCAAGGTTGATGCAAGAGACATACATGCAGGACAGAAGTATTTTGATTGGGAAATCAAAGGTGTGCCACTACGTTTGGACATTGGTCCAAGAGATATTGAGAACAATACCGCATTTGCTGCAAGAAGAACTGGTGGTAAAGAACCACTGCCACTGGATACTATTGCCGAAGAATGTAAGCGTGTTTTGAATGAAATTTCTGATGAACTGAGAACAAGGGCGGCAGCGCATACAGAGAATGTCGTCGTTCCGTTAACAGATTTGAACAACGTCGAAGATGGCAAGATCTACGAGATGGCATTTGACGGTACAGATGCACATGCTGAAACTATAGAGAGGACAACAGGTTTGTCATTCCTTGGCGATTCTACAACACCTTACGATGAAGAGCAGCCGTGTTTCATGTCTGGAAAGATGACAACTCGCAGAGTAATCTTAGCAAAGACTTACTGATTACATTTCAAGACCGTCGAGGTCTAGTTCTGAATCTCTCATCATTCGCTTCATTTGTTTGTTCATCTTGCGGTTACCACTCATTCCTTTCATCATCTTTCTGGAGCGGTTCCACTGTCCAATCAACTCTCGGACGTCTTTTTCTTTTACACCTGACCCTCGAGCAATTCGCTTGATTCGATCAGCCTTGATTTTTGCAGGTTCATCTTTCTCATACGTTGTCATCGAATCCATAATTACCCGATATCGGTCGAGATTTGCCTGCATAGCTTCTTTCTGGTTCTTGCCCATAGCACCCATTCCACCAAACATTCCGCTCGGCAAAAAGGACAATAGTTTGTCAATTGTTCCTACCTTTGACATCATTTCCATTTGTGAGTACATGTCATTCAATGTGAAGCGACCAGTCATCATTCTCTGAGTGATTCGCATCGCCTCTTCTTCATCCATATCCTCAGGAGCTAAATCGATTAATCCACGAATATCTCCCATTCCCAAGAGGCGTGAAATGAAACGGTCGGATTCGAATTTTTCTAAATCAGCAACTTTCTCACCCGTACCAATATACATTACAGGAGCACCTGTGGTTGCTACAGCTGAAAGTGCTCCACCACCACGTGCTGTACCATCTAGTTTCGTGATTACGATACCTGTTACCCCAGCAAGGTCGTGGAAATTAGCCGCTACTGGTCCTGCCGATTGACCAACTTGAGCATCGATAACGAGGAATCTTTCATTCGCATTTGCGACATCAGATATTTGTTCTAATTCGACAAC
>WTIV01000198.1:3492-14267 GCA_011525095.1 Methanobacteriota archaeon | reverse complement strand
CTTCCGCCCTGTGAGCCTAGAGCCACGCTTAGCAAGGTCTGCAGTAAACATTGCAGCGGGAACCAGAGATGGAGTCGTCGTTGATCCAATGTGCGGAACTGGTGGAATACTGATTGAATCTGCGCTAAGCGGGAGAGAAACTCTCGGAATCGATTTCGACCCTGTTATGGTAGATGGTTGTCAGCAAAATATCGACTGGGCTGAAGTTGACGCCAAAGTTGTGAGAGGAGACGCTACAAGGTACGAACTTCCCGAAAACGTTGCAGCAGTAGTTGTTGACCCGCCTTATGGTAGGAATTCACCCAGCGATGAAAAATTGATCGAAGACATGCTGGCAAACGTTCGCAAGCAATCTCCTGACAGTAAACTCGTAGTGATTCTACCTGTTTTACCTGGCGGCGATGACCTAGATGAAGAAATCACAACCGATATCAAATTACACGGTTATGATATTGAGGCTGCGTTCGGCATTCCAGTACACAAGTCTCTAGGTAGAGTCCTGATTATTGCTAGAGTTTCGACTCAAAGTTGAGAAGTCTCAGAGCATCATCTTCGGTTGGCTCATCAAATTCACTTGTGTTAGGACACAGGTCATCCAAAATTGCCATATCTTGCTCATCCAAGATTACGGGATATGTGCGACAGCCAAGTGGTCTAGCATCATATACGGTACAGATACCCGGGGCTGTAGGCAAATCTGAACTGGTAGCCAAAAAGACACATGCTTTCGTATCTTGATTGTTCAACAATCGCCTAATTCCAGAATCATCTTTACTGCAAAATTGTTCTTCAGACAATCCAGTTCTCCTAGATAGTCGGCTGGCCTCTGTTGCTGTTATCGGCATAACTGTCTCTCTACAGCACATGCTACAACCCTTCTCAACACAAGGAGAGTTGCTTCCCATGAGTAGCCCTAGTTGGCACAGGCTCTTGAATGAACGCGAGGGTGTGATTCAAGAAGGGGTGGCTTTTCGGCGGTGCAGGGCAATTAGGGTAGTCTGGATATCCTTCCGGCCTTCGGAGCCGGAGACGTGGGTTCGAATCCTGCATTGCCCGCCAAAATTTCAGTAATTCAGGCGTGAGGCTCAAGTGCCTGCGCCCTGTGCGTGATTCATGGGCTGCAATCTTCGTGACCTTGCTAACGCAGAAGATACCACTATGGATGCGATGAAGGGCAAGAAGGTTGGAATTGACAGTTTCCTGCTTGCATTCCAATTTCTAACCACCATTCGCGACCGCTCACCTACTGGAGATGGTGGCCCACTCCGAGCCGACAATGGCAAAGTTGTAGCGCACTTGATGGGTTTTCTGTCAAGAGCATCCCTGCTTCTCTCGAAAGGAGTTAAACCGGTTTTCATCTTTGATGGAAAGCATCCTGAATTGAAGAAGGATGAGATGGATGCTAGAAGAGAGCGCAGAGAACAAGCGGAGGCTGACTGGAAAGCTGCGTTAGCGGTCGGAGATTTTGCAACCGCTCACAAATTAGCACAACGCTGTGTCAAATATACACCAGAGATGGTAGAAGAATCAATTGAGATGCTTACTCTGATGGGGATTCCTGCATTTAGAGCAGAGGCTGAAGGTGAGGCTCAAGCGGCGGTAATGGCTGCAAAGGGACAGTTGGATGCTGTAGCCACTCAAGACTGGGACGCACTACTCTATGGGGCGCCGACCGTCATTCGAAACTTCACTTCAGATGGGAGCAAAAGAATGGGAAGAATTGTGCGTGCTCAAAGAATAGAGTTAGGACAAATCCTGGCTGATAATGAACTCAGTAGAGACCAACTAATCGATTTAGCAATAATGATTGGAACTGATTTCCATCCTGGAATCAAGGGAATCGGTCCAAAGACTGGACTCAAATTGATCAAAGAACACAACACAATCGAAGCTGTATGCGCAGCAAAGGGTAAGGAGATTCCAGAGAGACTCGATGAAATCAGAGAGATTTTCAGAGACCACCCTGTTGTCGAGGTATCGGATGAAAAACTGGAACAAGGTCAAGTCGATGTTGATGGTTTGAAGAAATTCTTGGTCGAGGATAGACAGTTCTCGCAAAAAAGGTTTGACAATGCAATGGACCTACTTGAGGACGCAGGACTTGTAAGGACAGGTGGCCAAACTTCACTCTTCTCTTTCTGAGATAAATCGCAGCGGGCTCGCTAGTACAGACTCTCCATTCCATTCTGTAACAACTCCTCTAGCAATGCTTTGTGCATCTGCTAATGCTTCACTAATTTTGTTGATTGGAGATGTCGGTATTCCTTCTAGCAAATCACATACCTGAGATTTGGTCATGTCAATCACCTTTGACTGAACCATATCGACGACTTCTTTTCGTGCATTCACTCGCAATTCATTTGTTGACCAAACGTTTTCGAACTCCAAAAATTGTGATAATTTTTCAAATTGAGAATCTGAGCCGACTGCGATTACAACCCAGCCATCAGTCGTTTGAAATGCTTGATATGGAACCAAATTTGGATGGCCAGAACCTAGGAGGCCTGGGTTTTGTCCACTGGTAATCTGATTTTGACCTTGATTTGCCAAAGAGGCGATTGCGCAATCCCATAATGAGACGTCAATGTGCGAATTCCTTCCTGTTCTCTCGCGCTTGAACAATGCCGCAAGGATTGCGTTTCCAGCGTAAAGTCCTGTGATGATGTCAATCCAAGCAACACCAACCTTCACAGGCCCAGCACCCTCTTCTCCGGTGATACTCATTATGCCACTCATCGCCTGTAGAGCTAGGTCATAACCGGGCTCCTGCGACCTTGGACCGCTCTGTCCAAAACCGGTGATCGAACATAGAATCACATCGTTTGGAATTGGACCGATTAGGCGCTCTAGTTGCCCCGGTCTGAAATTTTCAATGACTACATCAGATTTAGAAATCAAATCTTGAATTGCTTGCTTATCCTTCTTGAGATCGTGAAAAATAATCTCCTTGCCTCGATTGCATGATAGATGGTAGGCAGCGGTTCCATCCTCTAGAAATGGCGGACCCCAGCCGCGTGTGTCATCTCCCCAAGGGGCCTCAACCTTCGTGACCTGAGCACCTAAATCCGCAAGCATTTGTGCACAGTACGGCCCTGCGAGTATTCTTGACAAATCTAGGACTTTCACTCCTTCAAGAACATCTTGCATTTTCTTCACCCCATGTATACAAATGATAAGCATCACTCACTAACTCTGAATCTTCGAACTCTACCTCAACCCATCCTTCAGGTATTTCTGGGTCGATATATGGGTAAACTACAATCCATTTGACATCTCGTAGAGCATCGCAATCCGACAATTCGTTCTCCCATCCACTATCCTTCATCCTCCAAAATCCGAGATTGTCGCCATCACTGTCTGGGTCCATTGAGAATTTTAGGGAGTACATTCGATGTACTGAGAATGCAGAATTAGCGAGGTAAAGAACGTCGTCATCATTTTCAATTTCGTCGCTAAGATGATGCCCGATTACATCGGTCCCTCTTGGACCTGATCCTGCTAGAATGTAGGAATTCAGCAATAGCATTAGGACGACTGTGCCCACCATCACATTTCGATTATTTTCGAGGGATAGTCCCACTGAATCTGTTCTGAGCATTCTACTAAACCAGAGTGGAACCAACAACAGCGAAAGATATCTAGGAGTTTGATTGAATGATTTGTACACATCCAAAAAGTCCCTATCCAATGCTACGCATTCTGTAATCCACAACCCCGCAAGCCACCCGATTAGACAAGCTGCAATCATCGAGGTTCCTTGTGAGATTATCTTCGATTCTTCATTTTCAAGACCGTCCTGCTTGGTGAAATACAAAATTCCGCCCACAACGAAAAGAATGTACATAACAAATGAGAACATCAATGCTGGTACAATATCTGGATTGGACAATGAAATTCCATTTCTGTAAATTATCAATAATTGTACAGTTAGTGCAATGACTGGAATCTGAATTAGATTCATGCTCATTCTAGTCGATGCAAGTAACGCAATTCCTGCCGGAATTACATACCACAACGGCATCCCTTTGAATGACAGAATTATCAGTGCACATACAAAGGGAGGAATTAGCCATTTGCTGAACTTCTCTCTATCTCTCAATGCTTTGATTATACAGTAAGTGGATATTGCGACAAGCATCAAAATAACGCTCTCTTGATACACTCGTCCAGTTGCTCTCATTAGGGGTTGGTAAATAGATGCAAGCGCCGTTAACCTCAGCGCTTGTTCTGCGTTAAACAAATCTCTAGTCAGTAGGAAAATTACTGCAAGACAGCCCAGGCCCCCAACTACTCCTAAGAGATGGAGAGTGGTTGCTGATGGTGAAAAAATTGTAAACCATAATTCGAAAATTGAGTGCCAAGCAAACCATTTGTCATCAGCTGGCACATCTGAAGGTGTCGATGAATCGGGTGCCCCGGGGCGTAGTGGCCCCCACTCTAGGTGTGATTCTCCATCATCCATGCCATCGCTTACGTATACTGCGTGAACATGAGCATCCAAACCAAGAGGCATAACCAATGCGGCGAGTAGATGCATTGCAATTCCGATGAGAAGAACTCCCTTCCAGAATTTCTTCTCCATGACACTCCTACGGTGAATTAGACTTGAGGCCTTTGGATTCATTCTATCATTAGAGGTGGTTTCCAATGACCGTTTTTCCTAGCGTGGTCAAGGATATGCCAGTAAACTGTAACCTCAGCCTCGTCTGGATAGACGAAGGGACCTAACTCAGACCAAGCCTTTCTTGCATTCCAAGCAAGAAACGGAAGCGAAAGGGCCGGGCCACAAGTTGGAAGGGAATATCTACACAACCAAGGGCGACTTACTAGACCAGAATCCTTCAACGCTTTTTCTACCGCAGGCCAATCCTTCCAAGGCCCCGCCTTCTTTCTCACAAGCCATGATGGGTTTACGCTGCTATCAAGTTCAAACCCTGCCTTTGCAATTACTGGAGCCATCCACGGGGCGATATATCCTGCTGGTGCTCTGAACCAAGGCCTCCATGCATCCTTGGCAAAATCATGTAATTTGACATCCGCTTCGACTAGGGCTTTGAGAAGACCTTCTGGGTCTTCGGGATAAGCTGACCAACAGCGATGAGTCAATCCATGACATCCAACGGTAACCTGAGGATGAGCCTTGAGCAAATCTTGCAACCATTCCTTGAATATAGGGTCGTCAAGTTGGTCAGCGATGACGAAAATCGTTAGAGATACTTGGGTTCTATCTAGCCAGTCACGAAAATTTCCCATCGCCACTAGCATTTCTTCAGATGTCCCTTCATGAATTACGCCCTTTGACCTTGTAGGATGGCCTTGTGATTTAGGTGTGTGACGGAGGTCGTCTGAGTCGACGGTCAACCAAACCGGTTTCATCTAATCACCACGGTTTAATTGAATCAAGTGAAGCACGTGTGGGATTGTTCGATTGTCGATTTCAATTGGAACGAAACCCTCAATCGCCATACCTTTCCACTTTTGACAAATCGACTTGCAAGTGGCTAAACCCGCTTCGTTGTGTGGATGTACTGTGATTTCAATCAATGATTGCTCACTTCTTTGCGTCTGCCAATCAAAGATTGCATCTACACAAGATTTTGCAATCCCCCTGTTTCTCCAACTCTTCTTGACCCAGTAACCTAAGTTGTATGCTGAGGCTGCTAATTGTAACTCATCACCCAATCCAATCATTCCAACAAATGAATTGTCTTCCATCGAATGGATTGCCCAAAAATGAATTGAATCCCCGTTGCGATGTAATTCCAAATCAATCATCAAATCTGCAATTTGGCTGCGAGCTTCCTCTCCGTCCTTTAACCAAGGGAGAGCCGCCTTTGCCGAATCAGGGTCTTCAAGGTATGCTTTCATCACCTCGGGAAGAATCCTTCGATTGATTGGACGGAGGATAACTTGTTCATTTACCGCAAGTTCCGGCGTTTCCAATTTCATTCCCCCTAAACGCCCAAGTGAGCGGTAGCAGATGCTACATGTTCATTGCCAGGCATTACGGCGTTAGCTTTTGCCAGCATTGATTTGACTTCATCAGTTCTATCCAGTTGTTTCAAAACCATTCCAATGTGGTAGATTAAATCGACATTTTCGTTAGTTAGATGCGGCCCTAGTGCTTCTATTGTTGCAGATGCTTCATCCCTCTTTCCGCTTTTGACCTGCTCTAGTGCGCTTACAACTTCTCTGTGGACCTGTCTAGCATCCCATGCTTCACCTGCAGGCCACGGCCAAATTCTGTTATCAAAATCACTTACTGGTGGGGCTGTTTCTTGTTCGTTTTCCGGAACATCGCTGCCAATTGCGCTTTCTTCAGATGACGCAACTGGTTGAGGATTTTCTTCCTGAGATATTTCTTCTACGACTTCTGGCTGCGGTTGTATGATACTTGGGCCTACTTCTGCAGCAGGCATTGGAGCATTTACTGATTTGGTTTGTTCGATGGGAGCTGAAGTATTTGGAATGTCAGGAAGATTTGGCAAAACCGTAGCCGGTGTTGGCGCAGGCGCCTTTTTTACGGTTAGGTCAATCTTGTTTTCATACAAATCATCGGGAGGTAATGAAGGTAATTCAGAACCGCCAACATGACCTAGCAAATCGTCATCCATTTTAGGTGAGGTTGAGGGCGAAAACAAGGCCCCCTTACCTTGATGAACAGGTTCTGGAACTTCGTCAAACGGATCGGTTTTCGTAAATTCTAATTTTGGAACATTTTTGATCTCATCTCCAACGTCTTCTGCGCTAACATCAACAGGCTTGTGACTGACCGTGTCATGCATTTCAGGAGATGATGAGGCCATGAATCCGATTTTTTCGGGTTCCTCGGCTTCAAAATTAGTAGCTTCGTATTGTTCTACTTCAAGTGGGTCTTGGTCTAAGGTTAGAACTACGTCCAACGCATCTCCTTCTTCCCAGGAATCATCTTCATCTGACATTAACTCGTCAAAGATTGAATTGCTGACTTCCGTAGAAATTGGCTCGCCTTGGTCTCTTGGTGCTTTGTTTAACTCGTAATAACACTGTGAACAAGTGATTGAACCGGCCGTATTGACGAACTCGCAGTATGGGCAAATTTCACCCTCAACATCTGCGGTCGACTTGCGTCTGAACATAGTTACCAGCAGGGCTTCGGCTACTCATATTATTGTTAAGTCTCACCTATTCTCGACCATCGACAAGATGCTATACCAGCGCCTATACGGTTTTGCTATGGCCGAGAGGGGTGGTGTGCGAAGAATGAACACACGACCCAGTGGAAACAAGACCCCTAAGGTCGCACACGAAGCAAAGTGGAGAAAATCGCAAGATCACTTTGAGTGCTTCACGAACCTAATCGGTGTTGAACTCGATGACGAGTTGAGCCAGGTTCAGGAGAGGTGGAAAAACTGGTCAAAGCAAAAAATGGTTACATCAGGATTAGCTTTGTTTGATTTGACAGGGAGAACTTCTGGAAGATTCTTTGGAGACCCAATTCTAGTATTCGAAGTCAGAGGAGGTGGCCCATTACCGTTCCATCGCTTTGGCCATGGTGATATGGTGATCATATCTAGAGCAAGACCTTGGGGTGAGAAAGTTGTCGAAGGCGTGGTATTGGACAGAAATAATTCCAGAATTCGCGTTGTTGCCAAGGATAAACCGGGAGATCTCAGAAAAGGTGGGTGGCGATTAGACAAAGGTGCTAACAGAGTTGCTCACGATAGAATGCATGAGGCTCTGATTTCATTTCATTCAACAGAAGGGGACGGCGGCACTGTTCTCAGAGATTTACTTCTCTGTCAGCCTCATGATTTGGAGGCCTCAGCGCAAAGGCCTCCAGAGATTCATGGTCAAAAAATCAGACCTGTTAATCTGAAAGATATGCTGCTTGACGAGAGTCAAAAAAGCGCTATTGAAACAGCAGTTAAACAAAGACTAACCATGATTCAAGGGCCGCCTGGCACGGGAAAAACACACACTGCCGTCCATCTCATGAAGGCTTTAATCGAAATGGGTAGAGGACCAATTCTAGCCTGTGCGGAATCTAACGTTGCAGTTGATAATTTACTGGAAGGTTTGCTTGAATTGGGCGTTAAGGCAGTTAGATTTGGTAGACCTGTGAAGGTCAGAGAAAACTTGCGAGAGGCGACATTGGATGCCATTGTATCTAAACATCCAAAGCAAGACGAAATAGCATTCATACGCGAAGAGACCGAAGGAATACGCTCAAAATTACATGACTTGAAAGGCAAAGACCGTGGAATGGCTCACAAGGACATCAGCAAAAATTACCGAGAGATTAGAGAAATCGAGCAACGAATAACCGATGACGTGCTCTCAAGTGCTGAAGTTCTCTGTACGACAAATATCGGTGCTGGCCATTTCACTATAGCAAACAGAAAATTCTCTATTGTCCTAATCGATGAAGCAACCCAAGCAACTGAACCTTCATCACTAGTTCCAATTGTGAAAGGTGCAAGGCAATTGATTCTGGTTGGAGACCACAGGCAATTGCCTCCAACAGTTACTTCACGCCCTGCCGAGGATGGTGGCTTGAACATTCCATTATTCGAGAGATTGCTATCAAATGGCATCCCTGCCCACATGTTGACTACACAATACAGGATGCATCCAACAATCCGAGAATTCCCATCTGCAAGATTCTATGACAATCGCTTAGAGGACGGTTGCTCATCGAGTGACAGGCCCCCTGTTGCAGGATTCTTGTGGCCGGATTGGGACAAGCCGGTTTCTTTCGTTCCAGTACACGGGGCGGAAATTGAAGAGGAGGCTGGTTCTTCTAGGTCAAATATGGATGAGGCAGCTGTTGTGATCAAAGTCGTAAATGACTTGCTTATTCCTGGAGACTTGAGTCCAGAAGATATTGGCGTAATTTCTCCCTATGCTGGACAAGTTAGGCTTATTCGTAGCATGCTAAATGATGAAATCGAAGGTTTGGAGGTCAAATCTGTCGATGGATATCAAGGTCGCGAAAAGGAGATCATCGTGTTGTCAACGGTAAGAGCAAATGAGAGTGGGAAGGTCGGTTTCCTCTCTGATTATCGTAGGTTGAATGTAGCACTAACCAGAGCGAGGCGAGGATTAATCGTTGTAGGCGATGATAGAACCTTGCGTAACGATGCAACTTGGGCTGGTTGGCTAGATTGGATTTCAGAGTCCAATCTAATGGCATGGCATGTCGTAAACTCCTGAAGGCAGCCCTTTCATAGGGATGACCACAGGCAACAGCATGGCGGACTCTCCTGTCAGCATTCACAAGCCAGGAACGATGGCGCAAGCAGCAGTCGCTGCGACCGCACCTGAAGGCATGCTGATTGCCCCGGTTTGGAAAAGAGTGGTCGCTCTTGCACTAGACGCATTTCTTGTTACACTGATTCTTGCATTATTTGCTAGAATGGTTTTCTTCAATTACCTGATGGCAATTGATCTATTGATTACCGCTCAAGCGCCCTATGTGATAGGTTCTTGGGCAATTCACCTTACGTTCTACTGGCTTTACTTCAAATATACTGGCCGGAGTTATGGTCGCTCGCTTGGGCAAAGGGCAATGCGAATCGCTATTGTGCACGATGATGGTAGTCTGCTTGGAATAGACCATTGGGGTAGAAGGGCTGCTTACAAGGTCAAGTACGTCGTACCATTTGTTGGTGTTTTCCTTGGAATTTGGGACATTTACAAAACTTGGCAGCATGAAACCAAAAGAAGCCCTGTAGACCTAGCGAATCACACGGTCGCAGCGGTGGATTGGTCACTACCTATTGAGACTCGTAACGGGCTTAGATGAGTAAACTGCCTACGGTTGTATTCAAGTATGGCAGCGCCAGTAGCATGATTGGTGAGGCAATGAGTGTTGCAACAACTGGCAGTAGTGGCTCGCTTCAAGCCGAAGTTATAGACATCAGAATGGACATCAACGATGACGATGAAGATGTGGTTATCGCCAAAGTATCGATTACTAACGAGGCTCCTGTTCCGATGGGTGGTCTCGACGTTGCCGTTGTTACACATCTCGGCGCTAAGCACCACTCACAAGAAGGGGTTACAAGTCTTGGACCAGGAATCCAAAGGGATTGGACCTTCGAATTTCCACTCGATTCCGGAGAGTGGACATTTGTCCTTACTGGGTCTTCAAGTGAGATAAAAATCGGACCTTTCGCATTTGATTTCGAATATAGTGCAACTCAGGGCAGAAAACTCTCCAGCAACATAGGCTCCTCATTGTTTACAGGTGCATTTGACTTGAGCCTCGGAGACTTTGGTAAGGTCAAGGAGCGCGAAATGATCGATTCATCTAAAGTTGTGTTGACATCATACTCTGCTGAAAACTCAAGAGGTGGAGAAACTACAATCAAAGCAGACATCGATAAGTTGTCTACAGGATTAACCTCTACCTCTGGAAGCGATGCACGAGATGCACCAATCCTTAATTCAAACCCAGTAAGGGATGCACCACTATCTCAACCGTCAAGAACCGAAGACCCATTATTAGCTCACAACCCGAGTTCATCATCTGTAAGAGAATCTCCTGTCGGACCGTCCCCCCCAGCCGCTGATTTGCTTACACCACTAACTCCCCCTACACCAGCACCAGTAGCGACCCCTGAGGTAGCATCAGCATCTCTACCATTGCCACCTACTGGCCCCCCATCTCCTCCTGCTGGTCCACCAACACCGCCAGCAGGCCCTCCATCTGGACCTCCTATGCCTCCGAGTGGACCTCCTACTCCACCGACTGGGGCGCCTGCGGGACCACCGGGTCCACCAACACCGCC
>WTIV01000198.1:0-3392 GCA_011525095.1 Methanobacteriota archaeon | reverse complement strand
CTCCTACTCCACCGACTGGGGCGCCTGCGGGACCACCGGGTCCACCAACACCGCCGGCAGGCCCCCCCTCTGGACCTCCCATGCCTCCGAGCGGGCCTCCAGCTGGTCCACCGGCAGGCCCACCGGCAAGCAAGGGTCCGAGCGTTGATGATATACCACCAAGGCCAGAAATCTGAGGTGAATAAATGAGTGATGATTCATTTGTCATGGAAATGTGTGGAAACAGAGCTGCATGGCAAATTCAAGTCGACGGAGTCGAAAAAATCGATTTAGAAGCCGTCGGTGGCAAGATTGAGAGTGCAGGTTACACTGTTGGTATTAGAACACGTCTTGCATGGACTTTTTCCGGGCCTGCTGAGTTAACCCTGTACCCTAGTGGTAAGTTGTTAGTCAAAACTGAAGACAAAGAACTCGCAGCAAATATTGCAAGAGAACATGTCGAAGAATGGGTAACTGCGTGATTATATGAAATCCCATCTAGAACGCGGTGGATTAGTGGTTTACCCAACCAGCACATTACCAGGTCTTGGTTGCTTACCGACAAAATCTGGTCTGGACAATTTGTTTGAAGCCAAAAATCGACCGGATACGATGCCGGTTAGTTTAGGTGTGGCAAGTATTGACCAAGTCGAAGATTTGGTCGAGATACCTGAAATTTTGAATGATTTCTTATCGAATTTCACAAAGGGAGGTATCACTACAATATTGCCTGCTAAAGAAGAGTTAGACAAGCGCCTTGGTGGGGATAACGTTGCAATCAGGGTTTTCGCCCATCATGCAGCAATTGCTCTTGCCCGGGAATGCGGACCGATAACCGCAACATCTGCCAATGAATCAGGTGTAGAGCCTGAATGTGATACTGAGATAGCAGCTAACCTATTAGGAATAGAAGAATTTGTTCCAGGAATCTGCCCAAATGGACTAGGGAGCACTTACATAAAACTGGAAAAAGATGTCTCCGAGATACGTGGTTGGAGGCTAACCGTTATGAGAGAGGGCGTTGTACCTCGTCATGACGTGATGAGATGGTGGACGATTCCAGCCTAAAGTATTGGCACGATGCAGGGCATGTTGCTCGCAGAACCCTCGAGGCCATGAAAGACGAGATTACCGTTGGTAAATCGTGGGATGAAGTCATACATTCGGCCGAGAGATTCATCAAAAGAAATGGAGGCAATCCTGCTTTCCCTGTTACAATCGCTGTTGATGACTTAGCAGCACATTACACAACAGACCACTCAGTTATCGCCCCCGAGGGTTGGGATAGAGAAATGGTCTTCCAAAATGGAGACCTAGTCAAATTAGACGTAGGAGTTCACATTAATGGCCACATTGGAGATAATGCTCTAACAATCGAAGTTGGCAACAAGGGAAATCACACAGAACAAATTAAGGCCGCAAAAGAAGCAAGAGATTCAGCAATCGAGATGCTTCACCCTGGAACTCCTTGGTACAAGGTAGGTGCTGCAGCGGCCCAACCCTCGATTGATGCAGGCTTCCAACCTATTCGAAACCTGTGTGGACACCAACTAAAGCCGTATGAGTTACATGCAGGAGTTAGTGTTCCATCGTACGCATGTGGCCCAGATAACCCCGGATTCAAAGGTGTGGTTGAAGAAGGCGCGGTTTATGCTGTAGAACCATTCAACACAACTGGTAACAGTGGTATGATCAAGAATATCGGAGCTCAGAACTCATCGAATATCTACAGAGTTACCAAAGAGGGACTATGGAGAAAGGCACTTTCCAGAAAACAATTGAAACCGCTTGGTGCTCAGTTAGCAAGAAACCTGGAAGAGAGATATTCGACGCTGCCATTTGCAGAAAGGTGGGCTTTCCCGATGTTAGAAAAACCGTTCCCAGAGGCAGACGAAGCCAGCAGACAAAGCAAATGGAATGCACTTGTAAAGAAACTGATTAGCATTAGATTCCTAGAGACATACCATGCATTAGGTTGCCATGATGGAGGAATGATCGGTCAATTTGAACACACTATTCTAGTCAATTCAGGCGGGCCGGAAATTCTTACAGTTGAATGAATATAATTTGTGACGATGTAACGTTTCAAACAATAATATTCTCAAAAAATCTGTCAAAATGGTTATTTGCCGTAACACCTTCGGTCTAGTTGAACAGGGCTGTTGAAGTTCTCGTTGAGTGCATCCCATCCCCTCTCCGTTGGCTCTCACCCTGTTCACCCTTATTCACTCTAGCCGTAAGGCTGGTTTTACATTGTAATTTTTCGATAAAAATCGATGATTTTCGCGCCTACAAATCGTATGTACCACTCGGCCGGTGTAATTTTTTGAGTCCTACATACCTCAAGAAATGTTACGCAGTGCACCGGTTTTATGCACAGAATTGGACTTTGTTCGGCGGAGATATTATATAGCGCGGCGGTTGTGGGCAAGTTATCCCCCGTCTGGGGGAGGAGGACAAGAATATGAACAACGAGAACCGAAACGAAGAGGCAGTCAGCCCAGTTATCGCTACCATCCTAATGGTCGCAATTACTGTAGTTCTGGCTGGTGTACTGTATGTGTGGGCATCTAGCCTAGCCGACGATTCAACCGGCGGCGGTCTAGACAAGTACCAGTTTAGCAGCAGAGACGCAGCAGACACAATGTCTGATGCAGCTGGTGAGAAACTTGTACACATCAAGATGACAAATGGCGACGACCTAAGCTGGTCCGTCCTAAGGGTATCAATCGTAGTAGATGGTGGAAACAACCTAGTCTGCGCTGATGCTTCAAAGGATGACGGAACAGCAGACTGCACATACACAACCGATGAAGACAACACGTGGAGTGTTGCAGAAGAAATCACAATTATGGAAGGCGATGTCGACCTATGTGATGGCGCAGATGGTGGATGTGACGTCGACGTCACCCTAACCAAGATCGGTGTTGGTAACGAAGAAGACAAGGTCATCAGAGAAGTTACCGCATTCGCTGACGCAAACAACTGAAGTTCGAAATAATGAATAGAAGTTAGTATACGAGAAATTCTCGAAGTTGCCCCTCTGGAAGCCTCGGCTTCCAGGGGGGCTTTTTTTATTTTAAAATCCTAAATCACTTTTCGGAAAGTGCTTCACGTACATCGGTATGCTGCTGCCACATGTGGAGACTTTTTCCTCTTCCAGCAAGCACCAGAGCGGAGAGTAAGTTTTCAAGGCCGCAGAGAATTACACCAGCCGTCTTTGTACCGAAGATGGATTTGTTGGACCTCGCTAAGAGCCAAGATACCAAACAGTACACTTCCAAAGCAGATAGTGCGCCCATTAAGGTAGACTCTGGTAAATATGCGATATTACGCATCACAGCCAACACTGCTGCACCAGTTAATGCTAGGGGTGAGAGAATATGCATCCATGCATTTCTGCGCAATATTTT
>WTIV01000179.1 GCA_011525095.1 Methanobacteriota archaeon | reverse complement strand
CACGTTGTGAAAGCTATTCGTCAAGTGGTTCAGGGATAAAGTTAGCAAGCACTGCGCCGATTACTGGTGCAACGATATATAGAATCAAGTTACCCTCACCTGTAACTATGTTTGGACCCAAGGTTCGAGCAGGATTCATGCTGGCACCTGTGAACCCACCAAAGCAAAAAGCAAGTATCGCAACCATCAATCCCACGCCAAATGCAAGGGCAAACAGGTTTGCCTCTTTTCTAACCAATACGTGTATGGAGTACATCAGAAGGAGAGTAATTGCGATTTCAATTCCCCAAGACTGTGCATATCCTACAGCAGGTGAGGTTGCACCAGAGACAACTATCATTGCGGCTAACCACCCTCCAAAACATTGAGCTATGATATATCCCGGAAGTGCTTCTCTCTCCAAATCACCATTCGCGGCAAAAGCAATGGATACTGCTGGATTGATATGAGCACCTGAAATCGGCTGGAAAATCATAATCGCAGTGAATACTGCAAATCCAAATGTAAGGCTAACTGCAAGAGAATTCCAACCTAATGCAACCGAGCCGCAGCCGAGTAGTACCATCAAAAAGGTACCACAAAATTCGGATAGGTACCTCTTCCACACGGGATGTTTCAACAGAAAGATGTGTATCATTTTTCTCTATATATTTCGCAACCATCAAAGAGGAGTTTCAATTGAGAGTTATCATGGCGGAAGAGGTTCCTAGGCAGGGTATAGCCTCTCTGCTTCAGTGGAATGCACTTCTGATTTCATTTGCGCTTTTCCTAACCTTGGCAATTCTTGGTGGTATAACTGCAAAAAATGACTGGACGAATATTGGAATTCTAATTATTCTGATAATCATAGCATTGGCCCTCCTAATTACTTCTGCAGATTTCTTCGTAGAGGGTGCAAAGGGACTCGCTAGAAGAGCTGGAATGGCGGAGGTTGTAATCGGTTTGACAATCGTCAGTATTGGAACATCACTGCCAGAAATTTTGGTCACAGCCACCGCTTCAGCAGGTTCAGGAAGTGATCCTGCACTAATGGATTTAGCAGTTGGAAATATCTACGGTTCCGTTCTAGTGCAAATTACACTAGTTCTGGGAATTGTAGTCGCTTTCAAACCTCTTGAGATAAGACCTGCATGGCTAAAGAGGGACGGACTACTGATGTTGATGTCTGTCGTATTGTTGACCGCACTGTTGTGGGAAGGAGGCGGGCTTTCCCGAATTGAGGGCGGTATTCTTGTCCTTATTTACGGTCTTTACTTGACTTGGTTGTTGAGCGATACAGACAAGATTAGAGAAGATGAACAGCAGGCTGTCGATGGAGTAAAGAAAGCGGATTTCAGTTGGACTGGAACAGCATACTTTGTCATGGTTGTAGTGGGATTATCTTTAGCGGTCTATGCCGCAAATGAGTTGGTAAAGTATGCAGCAGAAATTGCGTACAAGTTGAATGTACCTCATGCTATAGTCGGATCAACTATGTCAGGATTAGGAACCTCACTTCCCGAATTAACCGTGGCGATGGTTGCGGTAAGAAAGAGCCAGGGTGTTGCAATTGGAACGCTTATTGGCTCGAACATAACCGATCCACTACTCTCCATTGGTATTGCTGCTTTAGTCTCTCCAATCTCACTTACGGATGCTTCATACGACCTAACAATGTATCTCATTATTCCTGCAACCTTGCTTGGTGTATCGCTTTGTCTAGCCATGATGTGGACTGGTTTCCAATTCAGTAGATGGGAAGGTAGTATCTTGATTACGTTCTATCTCCTGTTCTTAGTTGCAATTGAATTACAAAGGCAAGGCTATCTCGTGATTTGATTAACAGTACTGCTTATGCTGAATGGCTTTGTGGGCGTAACATGGTCGACTTCCAACTGGATGAGATGCAACTAATGCTGCGAGAACTTGCTCACGAATTCGCAGTTGATGAGATTAGACCGAATGCAGAACACTGGGACCTAAATTCTGAGTATCCAAAAGAAGCAATAAACGCAGCACACGAGATGGGTTTGCTCAATTTACACATCTCTGAAGACTATGGTGGACCTGGCCTTGGAATTATGGAAGAAGTACTCGTCAATGAGGAATTGGCTTGGGGAGACCCAGGTTTTGCTACCGCTGCCTATGCAACAAGCCTGGCATGCGCTCCTGTAATCACTGGAGCCACTCATGAACAGAAAGACAAGTATCTGCGAATGGTTGCAGAAGAAGGTGCACTGGCCTCCTATGCAGTTACTGAGCCAGGAGCAGGTTCAGATGTCGCTGCCTGCAAAACACTGGCTGTAAAAGACGGTGATGATTACGTAATCAACGGCTCAAAGATGTGGATTACCGGTGCCGGTAAGGCAGACTGGTTCTTCGTTTTGGCCAAAACCGACCCAGATGCAGGATACAGAGGAATGTCAGGTTTCATTGTTGATGCTGATTCTGAGGGATTATCCCTCGGCAAGAAAGAGAACAATATGGGCCAGAGATGCTCGGATACACGTTCAATTTCATTTGACGACATGAGAGTTCCTGCAGAGAATTTAGTCGGTGGCTCTGAATCTGGTGGCTGGATGAATGCAATGAAGGCATTCGATATGTCAAGGCCAAATATCGCTGCACACGCAACAGGTCTTGCAAGGGCTGCTTACGAGCATGCACTCCAATATTCTGGAGAAAGGCAGACATTTGGCAAGCCTCTACATCGCCATCAAGCAATTCAATTCATGCTTGCAGACATGAAGACAAAAATCGAAGCATCGAGAATGCTGACATGGAAATCCGCCGCTGATGGAGATGCAGGTGTCAGAAATACAGAGTCCGCAGCCCACGCTAAGAGATTCGCCTCAGATACTGCAATGGAAGTTGCAACAGATGCAGTTCAAGTGTATGGTGGATATGGATACTCAGAGGAATATCCGGTTGCAAGACTAATGCGTGGCGCTAAAGTAATGCAAATTTACGAAGGCAGTAGTCAAGTTCAGAGAATGATCATTGGTCGTGAAATTACCAAGGATTTGTGAGCCTATGGGAAAAGGCGTGCCTGCCATAGTGTTGGCAGCTGGTGCATCCAGCAGATTAGGCCAACCCAAGGCACTCGTAAAATGGAATGGTGAATCTCTTGTTGCTCGGGCGACAAGAATACTAACAGAAAGTGGCTGCTCGCCTATTTTTGTTGTAACTAGGTCTGAATTACAGGTTGATGTAATGTTGGAATGTGACGGTGCAATTGTGGTGGTCAACCCTTCTCCCGAAGAGGGAAGAACAGGCTCTCTACAAATCGGCCTTATCTCATTGGTAAGTGAATTAGGCCGTACACCTAGAAGAGTACTCGTAAGTCCGGTCGACCGTTGTGGTTGGAACTTGCAAACCGTTGAGGTCTTAATGGGATGCAATGAAAACACGTCTCCAAAGCCCTCTGGTCATCCATTGATGCTGTGCGAAATCGACAAAATCCTATCTCTGCCGAAAGACGCATCCCTGCGAGAAAGCATAACTATCTCAAAAATTGATGCTCCCGGCGAACATATGAACATCGACACACCCGCCGATTTGGAGGGACTACAGTGACAGCGAGGGTTTTGCAGTGGTCGCTTGACCAACTCTCCCTAAATCGCAAAGTTGCGATTGCAAGTGTAGTCGATACATCCGGTTCAGTTCCAGGTAAAGCGGGTGCTAGGCTTGCTTTGACCGAGTCAGATTTAGTGGGCACTGTCGGAGGTGCAGGCTTGGAAATGAAAGTGATTTCAAGGCTTAGAGAGTTGATTTCTGAAGCCTCAAAACCATGTGGAGAAGTCGTAACTTACGGATTGAACAAGGGTGCTAAGGGCTATGAGGTACAACCTCTGGACAGCCTTTGTGGCGGCCGGGTGACGGTCGCCTTGGAGGTACTGATTCCGATGCCACACATACTTCTGATGGGAGGCGGACATTGCGCTAAAGCGATAGCAGAAGCCTGTCTTCCTCTTGATTGGAAATACTCAGTTCAAGATTCGAGGGCTGATTATGCAACACTGGAAGGTGCGGCAGAGACCCATCATTCTTGTCCAAAGGATTTTCTTGAAAGTGAGACTCAAGAAACACTTTCACGATTCAGTGATATCCTTTTGCTTGGTCATGATTGGAAAGAAGATGAGGAACGTCTTCTTGGATTACTCTCCAAAGGTTATGCAGGGAGACTAGGAGTGATTGGCTCCAAGTCAAAGTGGAAAGCGTTCACTAAGGTTGCTCTTGAATCTGGTATCGACCAAGAAACCCTTGATGGAGTAAATTGTCCGATTGGTCTTGCAATAGGGGCAGAGAGCCCCGAAGAAATCGCAATCGCTGTACTAGCAGAGATATTAGCTGCTCACAAAGGTGTCAATCTTTGAAGATATGTTGCCTGTAGTGCCTAAGTTCTTCTACAGATTCTATGATGTCATCTAGAGCACGATGCGCCTCTTTCTTCCTGTATCTTTGTAAATTTGGATACCAACGATTGACCAGTTCTTTGATTGTTGAAACATCTACAATTCTGTAATGTAGTAAGTCGAGAACCTCAGGCATTTCTTTTGCCAAGAATGCTCTATCGTTATGTATTGAATTACCACATAACGGTGCAGTACCAGGCTCTATATTTTGTTCTAGGAAATCGCAAGTTTGCTTAATTGCCTCTTCAAGAGAAACGCCTTCGCTTCGAATTCTTTCAACTAGACCTGATGATGTGTGGTGAGTGGTATTCCACTCATCCATATTAGCTAGCAGTTTCTCACTGACCTTGATTGCAAGATTGGGCCCCTTTGCGATTATGTTTAATTCACCATCTGTAATTATTGTAGCAATCTCAATAATAGACTCAGTGTTCAAATCTAAACCAGTCATTTCCAAGTCGATCCAAACCATCTCTCCTGCCATGGATTTGCCACAAGCCCACAGCGTTTCATTATGGCGGCAATCAGAGTGGTACGAAATCAATCTTCAGACTACCGTTTTGGGAAACTGAAACCACCGGCTTGTATCCTTCATGAGGCGTGTTAGCCAGAGAGTTTTGAATCGCTTGAGATATCAATGGATCTAGAATTAAGTCGTAATCAAATGCGCTCGTTACCGGTTTGGGGGTTGCTTGAGTGGATTTCTTTTTCTCAGTCTTCTTCTCAGCCTTCTCCTCGACTTCTTTCTTTGATTCAAGAACTTCAGAGACTTCGGCCTCTTCCTCTTCTTCATCCAATCCGGAGAAGTCGAAGTCCTCGTCTTCAATTCCGTCCTCATCGGAATCTTCTGCTTCCGCTGATTCTTCGATTACATCGATTTCTTCTTCGCCATCAGTCAAAACAGGTTCTGGAATCGCCTCCAATTGAGCAAGATCACCGCCCCTCTGCCTATCGATAATCGCTTCTTTGGCATCAGTGTAATCTTCAGTGTAGATTGTTGAAACTTCTCCCATTCTAGAGATATATGCAAATCCGAAACCAAGAGCTACCACACCAAGGAACATCCAAGTTACGTAGGTGTACAACTCTGTGTCGAATGTCAATGATAGCATGAATAGCGAGAAAATTGAACCCATTGAACCGAAACCTCTCCTCCACGGAGTTTCCGTCTCATCTCTGAATCCTTGAACTGCGATTCCGGAGAGATATGCTGCCCAAACAGCCCACAGGAATTGGTCAACGTCTGCCTCGCCAATCGCCCATGTTATCCCAGTTAGGAAGTAGACAATCCCTAACTGACCTACTCTGTCTATCCAGCCATAATACTCAATTTCATCACCCCAGTCATAGATTTTCCAATTCCATGCCATTTCAGGTTTAGAAGAAATAATTGTCATTGCAATTCCAGCAATCATCAATACTCCTCCAACAAACAGATCTTGAGTTCCATCTGCGACATTCAATTGTTCCATTACGTTCCAGATTGCAAATGCGTGTAGGAGAGGTAGAGCAAGTAATGCGTACTTCTGACCGTTTACGATTGAATCGTAAGTTGCCCAGATTGCACCGATAACAGTTCCAATTCCTTTCAGAGCAGTCCATGAGAAAGTTAGACAGATAATTGTCCATGTTCTCATTATGTCAGTTAGTCTGTCGCGTGCTTCATCAGAATCTAGATTGAAGACGGAATACGCCATTCCTTCTATTGAGCTTGAGTTATCAACTTCGTCTGCATATTTGTACAGGAATTTGGTTGAACTTGCTTGATTGATACATAATGTGAACAGACCTGTTCCAAGGAGGCTGTTTGTCAAGTAGTCAATATCATCAAAGTGGCTGAAGTTAGGGTCGTTTGTAAATCCGATATAGAACGAGAAGAACGCCATTACTGGAGTCCAAGGAATCAAGTCCAATTTGCCAATCAACCAGGAATAGATTGTTAGCAAGACTGTCATCGACAATAGTAGCCAACTTGCTTCTGGTAGTACTCCAAATATTCCTAGTGTTAACCACAGTGCTGGTATTGCAACTGGGGACTCGTATTCTATGTATTCAGTTGTTCTTCTATCAATCACCGCTCTTACTAGTATGACCAGATTGGTAATTGTCATAATAATGAAAGTAAATCTACTCAAATCAAGAATCGTAGTTTCGGTTGGGTCGTAGGCAACAAGGTCGAATATTGACAAGATCTCTGCCATTATCGCTCCATCAGATACGAATCTCTGCGCATACAGCAGTAATGCTAGCGGTGCAATGCAGAGTATGAAATTCAGTCTGTGCTTTAGCGCTCTGGAGAAAACAAGGGCGTACATTGCAACGAATAACAAACCTCCAGTTGTATCGAATAGACCTAGAATTAGCAATCCCATCATGGTAACGACGTCTGCGGTTCTGTTCAATGAATCATCATTCAATCCCTTTCTATCGAGCATTACTGAAATTCCTAGGGGTCCAGCAAGTAGCATTACATCAAACAAAATCATTGAATTATACAAAACTCCAGTTTCCCATCTTGCGTCGTTGAGTCCAACCGCCATCGGGAATGATACAGCGATCAGAGTCAGAGTTGCAATCATTCTCCCAGATGAAGATGCTTCCTTCTCAAGTAGTACTTCAGAGATGATAATTCCAATCGGCACAACCATCAAAACAGTCCAAATTATGTTCTCTGCCAAATCGGTAATGCCAACAGATGTCAAAGCAATTGTGAATAGAACCATCGGGCCGATTAGACTCATTCTGCCTAATGGTCCCCAGGAATATTCCATTGGGTCATGTTCCGCATCAGCATCAGGTAAGATCCAAGCATTTGTTTTCGAATCATAGACAGGTACCATCTTCTTTCTTTGGCTATCCGCCCAATTGAGAAGGACTCCAATGTCCAACTCGATACTCTTGAATTTCCTCATGGCAGAATAAACCACAATTCCAACAACTGCAAGTGTAATATTGAATCCATCTAGGTTAGAGGAAACGTTGTCAGGTAGCGGAACTTCTAGCCTATCGAAAGCAGAGAGGACAATTGCTAGAACCATAGTAGCTGCAGTTGCAGCAGATGCTTCGAATGCCTTTTGTTTGTCCTCTGTTTTCTCGGCTTCCATCATCATCATGAAAGATGATACCACTGCATAGATGAATAGGGACCAAGGGGTGTAAGGGTCATCACCAAATAGTACAGATTCAGATAGAATCAGTAATCCTAGTGTGACGAAGTGTGCCCAATCTGATAGGTGTCCCTTTTGCCTTCCAGCTTCTCCAGACATTAACACGACCACAAGAATCGTGAATTCTAACCATCCAGGTTCGAATCCACCCATGAAGTGAGATTGTGCAAAGAATGAGAATCCAACTGCAACCATTGTCATGTTAGCAACCCAGTTTCTAGTCACTTTCGAAATTACCAGTAGGTATGGAAGCATGATCATTGTAGTCATCCAAGGAATCAAACTCGCGCTCGGTTCAATCAAGAATAGACTTGCAGCAAGCCCGATTGGCATATACGGAATTCTTCGCATCAGTGTTGCTGGGAAATAAGCAACCAGTACAGCAAGCCAAAGTCCGACTTGGAGAGTAAGATAAGGTGCTAATTCTCCAAGTTCATACTGTCTGATTGGACCTAAGATTAACTCAAAGTCACCTTCCCTTGCAATAAGCATTGCAATAATGACTTCACCAACGAGGAAAATGGAGGTTATTTGCATCAAATCTTGGCGCAGACGCTTGTCTGCAGCGAGGATTCCTTGAACTCCAATGATGAATACGAGCAGTGATAGTGCTCCTCCAGAACCAGTATCTTCGTTACTGTACTCGTATAGGAGAGGTAAGAGGCCAGATGTAACAGCAACAACTGAGAAAATTATTCCACTATTTGCTCTGAGTGACAGCCACATAGATAGCGATGCAAGTGCAATCATCGAGATTCCAAGTTCCCATGAAACAATGTTGTCAGACCATTCCATCCATATGCTTGAACCGATAAGTGCTACAACCAACGGTGTAAACGTAGTTACTGCCCATCCAAAAGTAGTAACTCCCCTGAGTCGATTGAGGTACATTGTTTGTGCAAGCGCAAGTGATACAGTGGCGGCCATTTGCACATAAATCGCATTCGCAGAAGGATTCCAATCAGTAATTGTTGGATCTGGAGAATTTGAAGGAATAAGCCACTCAAATCCTTGTTCTGCCAAGAGTCCGACTACCCATCTAGAACCGTATAATGTTCCTACTGCTAGGAAAAAGAATGCAACACCTAGCATATAATCGTGTACATTTTGTAATTCATTACCACCTTTTCTTCTCTGGAATTCAACCAGAGAAATCGCTAGGAATCCAGAGAGCAATCCTCCGGATCCAAGGACAAGGAACTCTTGTTGTCCAGTTTCGTCTCCGAAAAATGCGATGGAAAGTAATCCTGCCCAAATCGCTACCATTGCGATACCGAATAAGATCAGTTGGGCGAATTTTTGTAGTCCTGAGTTTACGACATACCTCGTTTCTCCTATAACTCCCAATTGTACATTGGGAGTCGATACAGCGTTTGCAGATAGTGTACCTGCTCTGGAAGATAGAGTGCGAGAAGCAGTTGGTCTCTTTGGTCTGGATGGTGAATCAGCCATATTTCTCAGGGCGAATCTAGTCTAAGCCCTTTTGAATGTTGAGCCGGAAACAAACCTTAGTTTGGGTTTTAATCCATGATTTCTGCTTCAACGACTTCATCGATATCCTTGTCGATTGAGTGTTCCGCTTCTTGCTCTGAATCGTTGTTGATGAAAGCGATTAGCAGAACTATTGATAGAATGATTGCCGCGAACACAGAGCCGTATACAACGTAATTCATTGTCGAACTGGTATCGTCACTTGTCGCTACTAGAACCTCTTCGGTCAGAGTAATGTCCACAGAAACAAGAGGGCTCGAGGTAGTACCATCTAATCCGCGCAAGGAAAGTGTGTGGTTGTCGTGAAGCAGAATTCCAGGAAGGTGTTCTAGTTCTTCGACAATCAAGTCGTAATCTAGTACAACACTGGTTCCTCCATCATAGGAGTGGATGTTGGACCATGAATCTCTCAAGTCATTGCTCATCCATTGGACTGAATCGATACTTTCGCTGATTTCAATTTTCATTACTGAACCTGGACCCATGACAATGTTACCATTTGTTAGCATGGTCTCAGTTACCATCAGAGTAAGGTTTGAGTTGAAAGTATACTGTTGGTTGTACTCTGCAGCTTCTAGTACTGCCTCTAGGGAGTTCACGTGCCCGTGCCCGTATACGTTGTTTTGGCGGTTCTTAGGAATCAAGTCCTCAGCACATGGTTCGTTTGCACCCATGTAGTGGCACTGTCTGTAAGTTGCAGTCTCTTGCATGATGTTGCGAATATCAAACGGAGATAGGTTAGGGTTTGCTTGTAGCATCAATGCTCCAACACCTGCAGCACCAGGTGTTGCCATACTCGTTCCGCTCTTCGCAGAATACTGGTCACCTGAGTTATATTCAACAGACATAATGCTGCTGCCCATGTAAGCGATGTTTGGTTTTACTCTACCTTCTTCTGTTGGTCCTTGGCTTGAGTACACAGCAATCGAAGTGTCCTTGTCAAGTGCACCGACTGTGATTACATCCTCTGCAGAACCTGGAGTTCCAATTTGAGCGCTAACAGCATTGTTTCCTGCAGCGATGTACAGGGCTATTCCTGCTCTAACCATAGCATTCGCTTGTCGGTTAACGCTGTCCTCTTCAGAGGATGTCCACTCGATAGCACCTGGCCCACCTAGGCTCATTGAAGCGATTCTTGTGTTGTACTGATGCATGGTGTCAATCGTCCATTGCATCCCTGCCATAACGCCAGCGAATGAACCTGAGCCGTCAGCACCCAATACCTTGACACCGACTAAGTGCGCTTGTGGTGCCATTCCTGGATGTTCGTATGTTGGTGCACCGGTTCCTGCAGTAGTTCCTCCACAGTGAGAGCCGTGTCCTTGATCATCGAATGGGAATATGTTGCCACTTGTGTCATCCGGGCTGTTAACAGCGTCATAGAATCCAAGGATCTTTGGGTCGTATGTTGTTGGGTCGTCGTCTTGGTCATCCAAACTTGTGTGATTGCCATCCAGTCCAGTGTCGATGATAGCGACTGTTGTTCCTGCACCATCATAACCGGTTTCTGCAAATGTAATATCGACACCGTGTCCAATTCTTGCATCATTATTTGCAACTGTCAAAATCCCATCAAGTTCGATCATCACAACACCGGGAATATCTCTGAGGGTTAGCAATTCTGTGACTGGTACTCTGCCTGCGAGGGCGTCTATTCCGTGCAGAATGAACTGATGTTCATAATCAACGGTACGCTCTAGTAGATCAACATCTTGTTGATCGGGGGTGTAATGGTAGTCGATAATTAGAGGAAGTGTGTTATCCTCATCCAAGAAGATTGGATTGTCCATGTGGAGTTCGACCATGTCCCCAATCTTGTTTTGATTGCGGTCGACTGTGGTTTCAGTCCACCATCCAACTGGCTCAGAATTGTCTTCAAAGTCTGCAGATACTGGAACAGTTGCAACGATTAGTGGTGCAACTAACATGAATAATCCAAATAGTCCGAAACAACGTTTGTAGCCGTTCATTCCCTTCACCGCGATGTAATCGAGTTCGTGCTAGTGTTTGAACCCTGTGTATCCGCGTAAAATCGGGGGATATATCAAAACCTGAACTCATTAGGGGTCACTATGGGGCTCCAAAACTGGTTTAGCCGGGTTTTGATGTCCACATGGTTCAGAGAAATTTCTGTTATTGATGCTGAGAACCTTCCTTCAGATAGAGGTGCAGTTATCGTCTCTTGGCACCCGGGAGGCTTGTTTGACAACATGCTCACGAAGGGGTTGTTGCCAGGAGAGCAAGTCAAATTTGACGGTTTCATTAATGATGCGAATGAACTTGAGAGTATTGCAAAAGAGGTTGCATCTGGAAAAAATGTTGTAGTTTTCCCAGAAGGTGAATCCCATTCCTCGCCAAAGTCGAAAGAAATTCAAGACAACGCTGCTAGAATTGCTTTGAGGTCTGCCGAATTATCTCCTGATAATCCACCAGTAATCTTGCCGGTTGGTATTCACTACAGCAAGAAGCATCTTTTTAGAGAGAGAGTCGCACTTACGGTTGAGAGACCAATAGAAATCGAAGGAGATGTAGGAAGTCTGAGTAAGGTAATTTCAGGTGAAATATCTAGGTCTTCCCTATCAAGAGACGATTGGAAAGACAGGGAATTAATTTGGAAAGCAAGGTCAATTATTCATGCTGAGAGGCTTCGCAAGAATCCCGAAATCACTGAGGTAGTAACCTACGGAGAAGGGGTTATTGGCGCCAGAAGGGTTAGAGCAGCTTGGGAATGGATGGCGATTAACAACCAAGAGAAATGCAGAGACCTAGAAAGTAGAACTAGGTCTCATATGAAAAGATTAGAATTTCTTGATTTGAAACCTCATCATGTTGATGATAGACCTCAATCCGTCACAACTTACGGATTTCTGAGGTCGATATTCTTGTGGTTATTCGCTTGGTCATTTATGCTAGGATTCGTCACATTTAGTGCCATTGTAGGATCTTTCCCACCGTTTTTGTTTGTGGTTTCAATAGACAGAATGTTCGGTCCCAAGATGGAAGACAGTAAACGTGGAGCACTCAAACTGTACACTGCATTACTTGCCTATCCAATTTGGTGGTCAATCTCTGCTTATGCCTTCACTTGGGCCCTACTTTCTGATTCAAGCCCTCTCGCAGGTTTAGCAGATTATAGTGTAGTGATTCAATTCTTGTTCTCGCTTCCAGCAATACTTGTCCTACCTTTGATGCTGTGGTGGATGCCTACCGCCGGGAAATTACAGATGAAATTGTACTCCAAAGGCAAGTCATCTTGGCGAAGAATGAGGCTTTGGTCAAAGTGGAGAGATTCATCCCTGAATTGGGATGAATTGTGTGCTACTCAACAGAAGTTAGCTTCGGATTTAGTCCAAATTGGAGATGGACTAATCCTGCCGGGAGACGATGACTGGAAAAACCCCTCTCCCGGCGCAGAGGACCACACTTCAGTCGCTCAGAGGTTGGTGTAAATTACCAACATTCGCGACATGAGAATTGGATAATTTAGTGCCAATGCTGAAAGGGTGATTCTTACTCGGGTCAATCAGTTGGTGACAATAATGGTTGGAAAAGAGCATGTTTCGATGATTCCAGCAGCACCTTCCAAGGTGTGGACAGCCGAAGTTAATGGTCAAGTTCGTGAAGTCCTTGCACCATCAAACGCTGTGCTTCTAGACGTTTTGCGCGACAAAGCAGGATGCTTGGGTGTAAAGCGTGGATGTGACATGGGAACTTGTGGTTGCTGCACAGTGATGATCGACGGCCAACCTCGACTATCTTGCCTCACAATGGCTCAAGATGCAAGCGGTAGCAAAATAACCACCGTTGAAGGTCTTGCAGACGGTGCTCACCTAGCACCTATTCAGCAGTGTTTTGCAGACCATGGTGGCTCTCAGTGTGGATTTTGTACCCCCGGTTTCTTAGTAGCCTCTCAAGCATTACTCAACGAAAATCCCAATCCATCTGATTCTGAAATTGCGTGTGCTATTGAAGGAAATCTGTGCAGATGTACTGGATATCAACAAATCATCGAATCGATTCAAGCAGCAGCAGCAATTCACCGTGGTGAATCAGAATCTGCGCCAGCAGCAAGCGATGCTCACCCTGACCCTAACCCAAGCGGTCCTGAAGAGCCGACAATGCCTCCGGGCCATGCGAGGTGATACCGATGTCAGGTGGATACAAGCAACAGCCCGGAAGCGGTTCTGGAGAAATCAGAAAGGATGGAAAAAGGGTTGCAGGGAAGCAGAGTTTCGCACCTCCGGGTTCGGGAGGTTCTAGGCCGGTCATGAAACCCAGAGACCTTGATTTCATTCCGGAAATGGTCGGAGGGAAAGAGAAGCAACCAGCAGGTTCTCACATTCACGATAGAGCAAGAACAGGGACTATTGTTGGAAAATCAATACCTCTTGTAGACGCCAATGCAAAGGTCACTGGTCAAGCATGGTACGGCGATGACGTCAGATTGCCAAATGAGATAATTGGCAGAATCGTAAGGTCGCCTCATCATTATGCCAAGGTTGTAAGCATTGACACCAGCAAAGCGGAAGCACTTCCGGGCGTAATAGCAGTAGCTACCGGCGATGATGCACCGAATAAGTTTGGAGTTCTTCCAGTTACAAAAGACGAGCACGCAATGGCTGTTGAGAAGGTTAGACACGTTGGCGACTTAGTAGCATGCGTCGCTGCTGTAGACGAAGCAACTGCAAGGGAAGCGGTCGCTTTGATCGAAGTTGAATATGAAGTTCTAGATTCAATTCACGATATGAAGAAAGGTCTCGAGGATGTAGACGAGCCAATTCATTGGAGATGAAAATATCACGTGGGTTCAACCAACGTACAAAAGAGAGTATTCCAAGAGTTCGGAGACCGTTCTATGGTGGAGAACCCCAATGCCATGTACCACGGAAAGTGGAAATACATGGGCGTCAATCACGGGTTTACAGAACCACACGCAGTTGTCGCACACTGGGATTCTAACGGAAGACTGCAACTTTACACGCCGCAACAAGTTCCACACTATGCCCACAGGGCGCTTGCAACAGTTCTCGATGTTCCAATGCATCAAGTGAATGTCATTCGAACGTTTGTTGGCGGTGGATTTGGAGGAAAATCCGACCCATTCCCGCACGAGATGTGTGCGGCAATTCTAGCAAGAAAAGCAGGCAGGCCAGTTAGAATAACCTTCGACAGAGAAGAAGTATTCTGGGTAAATCGTGGCCGTCACCCAAGTCATATCGAAGTACAGA
>WTIV01000133.1:1794-3499 GCA_011525095.1 Methanobacteriota archaeon | reverse complement strand
TGTGAAAATCTTTTTTCCACGAGTTTGTACAATCCTTCAATCCAATCCTGGTTGTCGTTTAGACACTTTACAACAGTCAGTTCTTCTCCACCCAACTCAGTGAAGTATTCTCTTATTCCTATGTCTAATTCTTCTAGAGTTTCCAATCCATCTGCTAAGAAAGCAGGTGCAACGATAGCGATTTTTTTGACTCCTCTCTTCACCAATTCCTCAATTTTGTTGGTAGTCGAAGGTTCCAACCACTTCACAGGTCCAATTCTACTCTGGTAACTGATTGACCACTGGTCTGCTTTCAGACCCAGCAAACCAGCTACTGTAAGTGTAGTCTCCATGCAGTGATGACCGTAACACAATTGGTTCGCTTCTTTTTTTATTGCACAACAGTCGCTTACTTTCTGACAGTGTGACTTTGTTTTGTCAATTCTTTTGACATGTGAAATTGGCAGTCCATGATATGAGAATAGAAGATGAGTATCTTCGTCTATATGTGGTTGTATCGATTTCGTAAGAGGTATGACATACTCTTCGTCGGTTTCAAAGTGGCCCATTTCGATAATTTTTGGATTCCAATCCATCTTTGACAATTGTTTGTATGAGTGTTTCAAAGACGATTCAGTGGTTGCTTGGGCATAATGTGGGAACATCGGTAACAGTAGTAACTCCTCCACTCCCTTCGCCTTTAATTTTTGAAGTCCCGACATAATAGAAGGATTGCCATACCTCATTGCGAATTCAAATTCTACATCATCAGTCATTGAATTCAAGGCTTTTGTTATTCGATCTGAATATACCCGCAACGGAGACCCGTCATCCATCCATATCTTTTGATAGAGAGGCGTGATTTTTTTAGGTCTAACACGAAGAATGATTCCTCTTACCAGTAATTGCCTGATGATGTATGGTGCATCGATTACATCGGGGTCAAGTAGGAATTCTCGGAGATAATCACGAATCGATTTGACGGTAGGTTCGTCAGGAGTGCCGACATTTATCAGCAAGACTCCCTTCTTTTTCATGGCTCAGGGTCCGATAATTTCCTAATAATGATTTGTTAAGGTCCTCTTTGCGGTGTACAGGCGCATATCCGTATTCACCCGCTTGCTTCGTATCTTTCAAGGTGAGCATATTTCCCATGTAACATACTGACCATGCTAAATAGGGTTGGCAGGCGGCCATGCTTTGGAGGTCATGGAATGAAAGTCCGTTTCTCAGATCTAGGAATCAGTCCGCAGATGTGCCATGAACTCAAACGTGCAGGTTTTGATGAACCGTTTGAGGTTCAAAGAGAAACAATTCCAGACATGATGTTAGGCAGAGATGTTTGCTGTCGAGCACCAACTGGAAGCGGTAAAACTCTAGCATTTGGTATTCCGATGTTGGAGAGAGTGGGCAGAGGCGAGCCAAGCCTGCCAAAAGCACTGATTCTAACGCCTACTAGAGAACTTGCAGAACAAATTCACGGGGTATTAGACCCAATTGCTTGGGGACTAAATCTCAAAATCATGGCTATCTATGGTGGTGTATCATATTCCAAGCAAATCAGAAGGCTTGACAGAGGTGTCGATATCGTAGTAGCCTGTCCGGGTCGTCTCCTAGATTTGATAGATAGAGAGAATGTTTTCTTGGATGAAGTTGAGATTGTAATTCTAGATGAAGCAGACAGGATGGCAGACATGGGATTCACGGAACCAGTTTGTCAAATTCT
>WTIV01000133.1:0-1694 GCA_011525095.1 Methanobacteriota archaeon | reverse complement strand
AGGCGTTCAAGCACCGCTCAGGAAGGACTGCTCGTGCAGGTGGTTCTGGAAACGTGATCAGCCTAGTTCAGAACCCACAAAAGAAGAAGTGGTCTACCATTCAGAAAGAGGTCGGTCTAAACATAAAATTCTCAACACCTGAATTCAAAGATTTGATTCAACACGAAGATATCTCGCATATTCTACCACCAAGAAGAGGCGGCAGGAACTCTAGACAGCGAAAAGATCGCCGAGGCAGACCAAACGACGGCGGTAATCGCAATCGTGAGAAAAAGCACTACGGAAAGAGAAACGGTAACGACGATACCCGTGGCGGCAGCAGAGGCTCAAGAGGCAATAATCGAGGCAGAGGTCAAGGCCAGCGAGGCGGGGGAGATTCTAATCGTCAAGGCGGTGGAGGAAAACCTCGTTTCAACAGAAATAACAGACCACCTAAGGGTCCAGGTAGAAGTAGAGGGCGTGGCGGCGATAACAAGAGGAAGTCGCGCAACAACCACACTCGCCGTTGAGGTTCTGCAATCAGCAACTCAAACAGGGTTTGATATACGTTAAACTCTGAATGCTGCTTATGATTGGGTCAAGCACACATGTTAGTTGTACCCAGTCTAACAGGAATAGGGTAGGATTGTCAATAGCCATCCTAATGTTGGTCTCGGTACTTAATCCAATAGCCAGTGCGGACCTATCCGATTTCAAACAATATGGGGCTGAGTTGCCCAGCAACCCCGAAGATGCACCGATTACGTACTCGTATTCACCTGCAATTAGGGCCGCATTTGCACGAGTAAGTGACCTCTCACAATATTCGGATAGCCAACTTAATTCTGTGGATGAGTGGGTGGTTGTAAGTCAAACAAAACAAGGGCAGCCAACAGGTCTTCTGCCATTTTCTTGGTATGTTGAGATCGATTCAAATGATGCTCCTTACTACTTTGGGAAGTTACAATCTTCTGGGGAAATCGAGGTGGCTTACCCTCTAGTCGAAGTTCAACACTATCCTCGCTGGACACCTAATGACCCATACTTCTCTGACCAATGGCATTTGGAAAACACAGGACAGGATAATGGAGTATCGGGAGAAGATGTCAACATCACAGGCGCATGGAACAATGTTCGTGGTACAGGTGTCGTAATCGGGGTTGTAGATGACGGTCTTGAGTGGGATCATGATGATTTGAAAACGAATTACGAATCAACACTTGACTACGATTACTGCAATTATGACGGAAATCCACAACCAGCAGGCTGGGATGCTCACGGTACAGCTGCAGCAGGTGTAGCAGCAGCGACAGGAAACAATGGAATTGGAGTTAGTGGAGCAGCACCGGATGCATCACTTGCAGGGCTATTGCTGATCGCATGTGGTAATTCTGACAGCGATGAAGCAAACGCATTATCACATCTCAATGATGACATTGACATTTACAGCAATAGCTGGGGTCCTTCAGATAATGGTCAGACTTTATCTGGACCGGGGCCATTGATGATAGCAGCATTCGAAGACGATGCATACAACGGTAGAAATGGACTAGGGAATGTAATCACTTGGGCAGCCGGAAATGGACTTTCGAACGAAGACGATTCAAATTTGGACGGTTATGCAAATAGTCGTTTTACTATCTCTGTAACAGCAGTCAATCACGATGGAGACCAAACATACTACGGAGAGCCAGGCGCAAATGTTCTGATTAGTG
>WTIV01000009.1:1390-3523 GCA_011525095.1 Methanobacteriota archaeon | reverse complement strand
GAGAGGATAAACAGACCGAAAACAAGAGGAAGAGAACCGATTACAATTCCTCCTAGAGTATCTGGTAGCATTACACCGAGACCGAAAATCGCCATTATTGCTCCTAGAGGAACTAGCATCTTCGCACGCCACTTAGGGTCCTCAAGTGCCTTTACAATGTAGTAATACGTACCCTCAATACCCTTTGACTGTTTGACGATAATTTTCTGAACGTGGTCAATTCTCACCTGGCTTTGAATAATCGGCATTACCGATTCGTCCTCTGCGCCGTCTGTAACCAAAATCGCTTGATCTGGTTGGAATTCGGTTACAACCTCTTCAAGTTGGGCAGCAATCGCCCTGTCGGACCTAACTCCTACCTTTTCATCACCGGTTAGAATTGCAACTTCGACATCGTCGCTTTCTCCTCCAACTTCTGCTAGGTTATCGTGCTGGTGAAGCGCACCGAGGATGGCATTGGTATCGCTTTCCTCGGGGTCTGCAATTCCAAGTTTTAGCGCAGCGGTTAGGACTTGCTTTCTACCAACAACAGGTCCACGTATCGCTGTTTTGAGACCAAGGTCGTTGTCTCTGTCAACAGTAATCACAAGTGTCCTAGTCATTGTAACCCGCTCCGCCTACGGTTACCCGGACGCGCTTCCTGTTCATCAACCATCGCCCGGATTGATTTCTTGAGTGACGCTTTCTAACCCCTCGACTCTCTTTCGTCGTCTTTGCTTTGCACGGATGTATTTCAGTGGATGGTCCATCCACGGTTGGTCACATAATCTATCATCGCCGGTCCTTACTGCACAATTGTGGTTTATTTTCAATTTAGAACAACCAGATGGTGTATATTCTCTCTCATACAAATGATTGACTTGATATGTTGTAGTCGATTCACTAAAGTCGGGAGCGTTTCGGAAGAAATCAACTGTAGTTTCAACGGGAAGGCCGATGCACCTTGACATTGAACCGAGGAATACCCTTCCGAAGTGATTTACGTTTACCCCTTCGGATAATTCTGCAACAGCCTTTCGCATGCAAGGCGGCCAATCTTGCTCGCCCGCACCAATCAGTGCAATTGTTTCAGCGGTTTTTGATGCAACGAGTCCACGAATCATTCCAACTGGTTCTGCAAGCCTAATCAATAGCCCTTCGTCCATTTTTTCCATTTTCTCAATTGCGTCTAAGCGAATGTCATCTTTCATTCGCTCTCTAAGCAATCTTGCAACTTTGGCTCTCGAGGAATACTTCTCTCCCTCGTCATGTAATGTTACCCAGCCGTCACTAATCTCGCAATTTGGCAGGCGCCACCGTGAGCCGGTAATTCCGGTACATAATTCGATAAAATCCGACAATCCCATTTTCCAAATTCCATTTTCATCGCACTCGATTTCCGAAAGATAAGTCTTCGCAATCACGTGAATAGCTGGGTCTCTCTCTAGAATTCTTTGAGCCCGTTCTGCCTCAGCTTGCGCCCATCTAGAAATTAGCCTCTCATCTTCGCTTGCTCCCACGACAAGTCTTGCGTAGTAGAAGGAAAAAGCCTCGAGTAACCTCCCCTCTTCCGTGTGGATATCACTGATCGATGCAACCTCTACCCCTTCATCACTATCGACCGAATCAACAAGTCTAGAGCGAGCTCTAATCCTCGCTCTGTCCATCATACTACCATCTAGTAGTTCGTCGATGTCGATTTGATGTTTTGCAGCCATGCTTGCAATCCACGACCTTGCTTGCGGTAGAAATGGATACCTCGCAAGTGTGACCTCGTCCAAGAGGTCAGGAACAGTCATTGGCTTTGGCACGAAATCTGATTCTTGAAGGAGGCATTTGAACCCTCTCATTCATTTGCAACTTGTGGGTGGGAGACGCCATGAAGGCAGTTGACGAGGAACTAATTCTCATCCAAGATGAGATTAGAAAATCGTTTGGCTGGGGCTTAGATTATGATATCGAGAGCGCCAAATTATTAGTTTCAAAATGTAAGAATTCTGAACCCGATGTGAGGTTTGAAGGAAAGGTAACAGTTGTTGGTGCAGCAGCAGAACCGGGCGTAAAAACACAATTCCCAACAATTGTCGCAGATGGAGCTGTTGGTGCAATATCAGACCTGTCAAGCGTAGCACTAATCGTTACAGA
This sequence comes from Methanobacteriota archaeon, assembly GCA_011525095.1. Lineage (GTDB taxonomy): Archaea > Thermoplasmatota > Poseidoniia > Poseidoniales > Poseidoniaceae > MGIIa-K1. The sequence continues at coordinate 1,399 of WTIV01000009.1, read as the reverse complement.
TGGAGATGG
>WTIV01000009.1:0-1290 GCA_011525095.1 Methanobacteriota archaeon | reverse complement strand
GGCCGTGTGTTATCTGTCAATCTTAGCATAGAACAGGGCTCTGAAACAATCTACTCGTGGTCGGGAACTACAGATGACGGATGCGTAATACACTCAGCAACTGCACAAGAGGGCAAAATCACTGTAGTAACAACAGTCGAAGATGGTGTTGAAACAAAAACGATGGTTACTACATGGCCGCTCAAGGGGGCGTTCATTGGTGGAGTTGTATTGTTTTCAATCGGAACAGTAGCAGTAGCATTTGGTGAAACCTTTGTACGCTACGTCATCAAACAAAGAATAGAAAAATCGTCAAATGTAGTTCAAGAGACGATTCCTACCACTACCGACACATCAGGAATTTGGCAAGATCCTGTTAGGCCAAATTAATCACAAGAAGTCTGCCAGACTGAGTTGCTTTGCGTTGTCGTTATTGAACAAACTTTCAACGCTATCAGCCAACCATTCAACGTTTTGACGAGTGTACTGGTCTACCCCATATGTTTCCATTACGTGTTTTGTTACCTTGATATATTTTCTAACCGCACCTTCGGTAACCGTTAGAGCAAGGTTACCGTTGCACATGTCTCCTTCGGATTTCTTCACCCCAAACGCACTCATTCCCCTACCTGTGAGTTTTTTCGGTTGAATGCACTTTCCTGCTAGAGGCATTCTACGATAGGAGTGGCCACACTTCAAACAGCGAACTTTCTGGCGCGTGAACGCAACGAGATTACCTCTCAGGTCAGGTAAGAAGTGTGAGCGAACAACGCTTGAAGCGACGGTTCTAACGTCAACTCCTCGAAGGCGATGTCCGAGTGAAAGCTGCCCGTTCATTTTGTCAATCATCGTTTCGAGTGTCTTGTATGCAGACAGCGGTGGGCCTTCGGACATACTCTTTGTTGAATGGGTATAGCCTAGGCCTCTAACAGCCCCGATAGTCCCTAATCTTCTCTCGATGAAATCCATCTTATCAGCTAGGGCCTTGGGGTGAGGCTGGTCTAAAGTGGCCTCATAGAACCATCTTTCATAATGCCATGCAGAATCAACATTGAGTGCTTCTTTGTCTACTTCTGTAGGGTTCAATCTAGTGGTTAGTACGAGAGGAGCATCCATTTTTCCACCTCTGTTGGATGGCAAAATATCTCTGCTAAAATTAAGTAAACCATCCATGAGTAGCATAATCGCATCCTCGTCGCCATCACAATTCCTGCGCTTTGCAGCGTGGAATAGTGGGTGAGCATAACCTCCTGAACTGTCTGTGAAACCGATTAATCGCGATAGTACCCCTCCAGATGTGTGAGGTGCTAG
>WTIV01000226.1:2373-14541 GCA_011525095.1 Methanobacteriota archaeon | reverse complement strand
GGAATGATTACCAGAACCGAGGATCACGAAGCTAAGTTGTATGGTGGACTAACCAAGGCTGGCGAATTCGTTGCTGCAGACGGAACTGTAAAGCAAGCAGGAATCGACGAGAACGCTGACAATTCAAACTTCAAGATTTGAATTGATGATGCTACGGGCAAAGCCGAGCAATGACTCGGCTTTGCCCTCTGGTCGGCGCAGGGTTGATGAGGCGGATATGTTGTGGCTTGTCCATGAACGATTGGAAGAGTCTTATCGACCAAGCAATGATGCAAGAAGGATCTAACACAATAGAAGCGCACAGAACCTATGGAACTGCGGTAAGAGCAGCTCTTTCAAATGCACAATTGTTGTTGACTGATTTAGAAGCAGCACAAATCATCGAATCGATTTACGGCGCACTTGTAGCATATTCACAACAGGTAATGTTGCGAATGAAAGCAGAAGACCCTGAAGTTGGAGGAGTTGACCACGCATTTAGAGCAGGCCAAGCATACGGGGTTTCCTGTGTTCTAAAACACTTGATTGACCAGCTGACAGACGTAGCATCCATCACCTCATTGCAGGCATTAGATGACTTCTCAGACACCCTTCACAACGACATCCTGATTCAAGCTAGAGCAGCCGGTTTAACCGTTGAATTATTGGATGCAAAGGGCGAAATTTTGTTTGAATGATTATCCAATAAAAATGGGATACTCCGGCGCGATGAAGACAATATTCGCGTCGGTGCCTTCATAACAGGGTGGTCGGTCGGCGACTTGCTTCTAAAGCATCGAGGGAGTCATATGAGTAAACCCGTAAGCAAGACAAACCCAAATCTAGTCGATTTAATCGGCGATTTGAAGGCACAGTCTCGCGAGACCGGCGCACCTCTGTGGCGAGATGTCGCACTACGCCTCTCAAAGAGCCGTAGTAACTGGGCACAACCAAACCTTAGCCGCTTGAGCCGCCACTGCCCTGAGGGCGTAACAGTCCTCGTACCAGGCAAGTTGCTCGGCAGCGGAGAGGTTTCGGCCAAGCACGACGTCGCCGCATACAGTGTAAGCGCTGGAGCCCGTGAGAAGATTGAGGCAGCAGGAGGCAGAGTCCTTTCGCTTGCTGAATTAATGAACGAAAACCCAAACGGATCGGGGGTGTACATCCTTGGCTGAAGGCAAGACATTCGTCTACGACGCCGATGGTCTAATCCTAGGTCGTTTGGCTAGCACAGTTGCAGACCTTCTGTTGAAGAGCACTCGTGCTGGAGACAGTGACCAAGTGGTTATTGTAAACGCAGAGAAAGCGGTCATTTCTGGCAAGCCTTCCGCTGTTTACGCAAACTACCACGAAAAGTACGCACTGAACCACGCTCGTAAGGGACCTTACTTCCCACGTATGCCTGACATGATTCTGAAGAGAACAGTCAGAGGTATGCTACCATACCAAGCAAAGAGCAGTGGACGCCGTGCACTACGCAATCTACGTGTTGAAATCGGCTGCCCAAGCCACCTTTCAGGTGACCTTCCAGAAGGCCACGAAGCAGGTGACGACAGCAAGATTCGACGCCCACTTCCACAGCGTTTCGTACGCTTGGGAGATGTCAGCGCTAACCTAGGCGCACCAGCACACCGATGGAACGGAGGTGAGCAGTGATGGCTCGCAAAGGAAAGAAAGTTGTACACACATCAGGTAAGCGCAAGACTGCAGTTGCTCGTGCAACGGTAAAGGCAGGTAAGGGAAGAGTTCGTGTAAACAGCGAACCAATCGAAATCCTACAACCAGCTCTCTCTCGCCGCAAAGCGATGGAGCCGCTAATCATTGCAGATGCAATGAACCGTCTATCCAAGGTTGACATCAATATTCTAACACACGGTGGCGGAGTTATGGGTCAAACCGACGCAATCAGAACCGCAATTGCTCGTGGACTAGTTCACTACAATGGTGGCGCTGAAGGACTTGATGAAGAACTTCGAGACGAATTCCTACGCTTTGACAGGAGCCTTTTGGTTAACGACCCACGTCGTAAGGAACCAAAGCACCAACTTGGTCGCGGTGCTCGCAGAAAGAAGCAGAAGTCTTACAGGTGATTTAGATGATTATACCAGTACGTTGTTTCAGTTGTGGTGCACTTATCGCTCACAAGTGGGAAGAATTCAATGAAAAGAAAGATGCGGGAACAGACGTTATGACAGCACTTGACGAACTTGGTTTCGAAAGATACTGCTGCCGCAGAATGTACGTTTCACACATCGATCTAATCGATGAAGTTGCACCATTCAGTGCATCCCGTGAGTGAATAGGTCCGATTCAGATTCCCCAGGCAAGGGCTTGTGGGTTAGCTTGGCCTATACTTGGCGGCTGGGGGCCGTCAGACCCCAGTTCAAATCTGGGCAGGCCCACTGCCTGGGACCTATCTTAGAAATTAGTCACCGTAGGTGACTAGGAAGCAATGAGTTCATGTTGTATGAGTCATTACACCGGAATATGAGACTTCGCTGTTTGTTTCTAGCAGCCTTGATGACACTATCCGTTTTATCGGGCGTTGTTGCTAATGATACCGTAACTACTCAGGATGTAGACATATCCGGGAACTACGTAATGACTGGAAATTATACGGTCTCACATGGCACTACGTTGACAATTAAACCGGGAACTGTAGTTGATATGCAAGACTACTGGATGAAGGTAGAAGGTACACTCATCGCCGACAATGCGACAATTATGTCCTCCATACAGACTACAGGCCAAGGTTCTCACAATGCAGGAGTCTGGGATGCATTGACAATATCTCAAGGCGGTACAGCAATTCTAGATAACGTGACAATTTCAAATGCTAAATCATGTATTATTGCTGATGGCACTCTGACAGCTACATCGCTAACGATTGAGGATTGTTTAATTGGAATTGAGGTTGCTGGTCAAGCTGACATTTCTATTCTATCAATTGAGAGTGTTGACAATGATGGATTGAGAATAAGCGGCTTTGCAACACTTTCTGATGTAGTATTGAACGACATCACGACAGGACTTGCCTCAACCGGTACCGTCGCTCTAACAGGCGGAGAATTCACACAAACAGGCACAGGTGTTTCTCTTGCAGGAGGTAGTGCAGATATTGAGGATTTGAATTTCGTAAGCGGTGTTGGCAATGCGGTCAGTATCAGTTCCAGTGCGTCAGGTGACATTGATGGAATGACGGGAACCTCAAGGAATGCAATCGTAGCAATAGATGCTAACGGATTCTCATTATCCAATATCGATATGTCCGGTGAAAGGCTGATTAACTCATGGTCCGCAGGTAACTTGTCAATTTCGCATGCAGATTACGACTCTACAAGCTCAGAAACACCAATCGACGTTAGAACTTCAGAAACTGTCACCCTTTCTCATGTTTCACTCACTGGCCAATTCTCCTCATTGCAGGGTGCCTATGATGCTCCATGGATTGGTATGTCCTTAGCAGGAAGTGGAACTTACAAGATAGATAATTCATCAATAGAATCCACAGATACGGCATTGATGACCAGCGGAACTGGCACCTTGTCAATTTACGATACAACGTTCACCTCAGAGACCAATGGATTATCTTTCTCAGGAATTTCTGCGACTATTTTGGATTCGGTAACAGTCAATATGTCTTCTGATGCTGTAAGTGGCATTGACATATTGCAAGGTCACCATGAATTCTCACAATTAGAAGTAAATATGCCGTTCAACCAGTTTGAAACAGGTAGTACTGGAATTGAAGCATGGTGGTGCTCAATCGATTCAGATGAGGTCACAGTAAACGGATTTGCAAACAGTTTCGCATTATATGAATCGATGGCAGAATTCGATGATCTAAATCTACTCGATTCAAGCGAGCAGGGCCTCTATGCAAGTTCCTCAATGGTTCATGTTTCAGACTCATTGGTAACCAAGGTCTCAGATACTGGTTTGAATATGGTAGCATCTAGTGCAGCTTTGCGAACTTGGGATGCATCTTATCACGAAGATGCATCGGTTCTCGATGCAGACTCAGAGGTCACGGTCTGGTCTATGACTTCAACCAGCAATCTAGACTCAGACTCAACGGGAGACGGAATACTGAACTACGGTACAACTCAAACATTGAACATAGACACAGCGAACAGCAATCGCTTGTGGGAGATGACGGTAAGTTTCGAAGATTTGACAGGTAACCCGGTTGATGCAGATTGGCAAACTCTCGGCTTTACTGGCACTGCAAGTTCTGGTAGTGCGGTTCTGCCAGTCAGCGAGATAGGCTCCCAAATAACCGCTACATTCGCTGGCGTAGGCGCAATCTCTACGCCAACAGGGACTCAAGGAGGAACTCACACAATCCAAGTCCCTATCATGCCTCAAGGAGATTGGGTTTTACCTGCGGGTTCTGTAGTGGTACTTGGCCCAACAGAGGATGGAACGCCTCACTCAGCAGGCGGAAATATCACAATTCCTGCAAATGCTAACCTTATTCTCCAAGATACCGCGTTGACCATTCCAGCAAATGCTACACTGATGGTTGACAGTTACGGCAACTTTGAGGGAGAAAACTCCGAATTCCACGGAGATGTTGTTTCGCATTCTGCTGATTTTGCGAATTCGCCATCATCTAACCTGAGTGTTCATGGCGATGTATTTTGGACATCGTGCCAAAATGATATCGATGTATACAATCTAAACATCAATGGCGAGGTAGAACTCGATAATTCTTGTAAAGTTACAATTAACTCAGGCAGTGTTCCATCCAGCACAACGGTTGGAGTTGGAGCAGTGTTTGAGATAGTCAACACACTCCATGTGACAGTCCTTGACAAAGGTGAACCCGTTTCAGGAGCTACCATTTCAGTAGGTGGCCAAAGTGTTTCAACTGACGCAAACGGAATGGCAACCAAATCTACAACCTCACTTATCGTCGATTCTAGCGGCACAACAACCTCTGGTCTTGTTCAAGTTCAGATGAGCGTTGGGCAGATTACAGATTTGATGGGTTGGGATACCTCGATGTCGATGGAACACACATTCATCGCCTCTACGATTTCTGGAGGCACTCTAGATTCTTGGCTTGAATTAGAAAAGGCTTGGAGTCCGTATCATCTAACATCTGATCTTGTTATTCCAGCAGGCGAGACAATGACTGTCAATGACGGAGTTTTCCTTCGAGTAGCAGACCAGGTTACAATTACAGTTGAAGGCACATTCAATGCAGGATACTCTACGATTTCATCGATGGGTGATGGTGCTAGGTGGGGCGGTCTAGTAATTGGAGGAGATGCTGAAACAACGGCTATGCTAATTGGTACAAGCATGGTTGAAGGTGCACCATTGGTTTCTATCGAGGGACAATCAGAGACAGTCCTAAGCCACGCATACCTAGCACGTTCTAGCAGTGCAGAACCACTTCTTCGCTCAACAGGTAGCGCCTTCATGGCTCAAATGAGTATAGTTTCAACCACATTTACAGATTCTGCTTCACACTGTATCGAATTACAAGGCTCAGTAGAATTCTACGCCGAAGATTTGGAAACCAACAATTGCGAATCTGATGCATTATGGGCACTAGGAACCTATCTCTCGATTGATGGAATGGCAACTCAAGACCCAATAACAATATCTGGTGTCGAAGGAGAATTACACGACTTGGCAGGAACAGAAATCACAGTCAGCAACGTGGATGGTTTCTCAATGAGCGATCTATCGCTTGAATCGATTTACGGTGCAGACAACAGGGAAATAAACATCGATGGTGCAGTCATAACAGGTGCTCCAGCAATAGATTTCGATAATACCGCTGGAGTCTTGTCAAACCTCGTAGTCGATTGTGGGGGTAGTGGAACCGGAATCACGTCTCATCATGGCCGGGCTTCATCCTCAATTCAGGTTTCAGATTCTACTGTTTCTTCATGTACAAAAGGCGTTGATTTACACACCGATGGAGAATCAGCCCCACTAATTTTAATGGATGTAGAAATTGACTCAATGGTAGCTATTTCAAGCGATGGCTTCGATGTTTTAGTACAAAATGGAATCCTGAATGGTTCGGTCGACATCAATAATGCAATAGCAAATCTGTATGATGTTACACCATTATCACAATCAACATCACTCGGAGAGATTCTAATCTGGTCCACACATATCTTCGATGTAAGATTAGGAGGTAACGCACAGACAGCGAACCTAGTATTCGAAGTTGGGGACTACTGGACAGGTTCTGCAGAGGGTAGTAGCATACAGGTATCCATGCCAACGAAAGTGGTAGATGATTCCGGTACAGTAGATTTCAGCACAGTTAGAGTAATTGCTTCTGCACCAGATTTACCTGATACCGACAAGTTCTGGACATTTGGAATCGGTGAAGAGGAAATCATTCAAATCGATATGATTGGTAACAGTGCACCAGAAGTCGAAATCATAATTCCAGATGATGGGTTTAGAATCATGGAGACTCTTCCAATCGAGATACGTGCGGTAATCAGTGATGATTTAGACTCGAACTCGGACTTGCAAATCGTTTGGAAAGTTACTGTAGGTCAAGATGAAGTAATGCGTTTGAACGGTGAATGGAATAACATCACCGACCTTTCAGAAGGTTCCTATGTATTGAAATTAGAAGTTACAGATAAGCAAGGGAAGATGGCTAGCGATTCGCTTAGTTTTGAGGTGACCCTACTCGACTCTGACGGAGACTGGGGCGCAACCTGTAATGCAGAAACCTGGTATGACAAAGAGGAGAACGTGTATTGTGGACCCGATATCTATGATACCGATGATGACAATGATGGTTCACTAGATGTAAGGGATGCATGGCCAACAGACCCCTGTGCAAATATGGACACAGACGGGGATGGCCAGCCTGATAATGTTCAGTGTCCGCTAGGTGTAACGACTTGGCTGACTGAAGATCCAGATGATGATGGTGATGGTATCCCGGATGTCTCGGAGGGAGCAGGCTCAGGAGATGATTCTGAAGACAGTAGCCCAATTGGAACTATCATTTTCGTCATGATTTTCATCCTAGCTGCAGCATTCATGCTAATGCGCAGAAATGGAGATGTGGAGTAATGGTGGAACTAACCAGCACTCTACCTGATCCCGAATCGATGGCTCAGTTTTGTGTTGTAGTGCTAGCAATAATCGTAGCATGGGATGCTTGGTGGTTAGCACGTCAACGAGTAGACATACCCAATCTTGGTGAGTTGCCAGGTGGTGGTTATGCTTGGCAATCTAATCAATCGGAAGAGGTATCTAGGCAATGGGCCAACTTGATGACTGTTGGTGCAATGATGGTCTTACCATGGATGCTTGCTGAATTATCCAATACTCCAATGATTTGGGTATGGATTTGGGATGCACTACTAGCAATACATCTGATTTCTTTGCTGATACCAAAGCGATATGCAGTAACTAGTACACACCTTTTTGCTGATGGCCAAAGGTATGAGTGGAATAGATTGAGGCTGGCAAAAAAACAGCCGAAGAAGAGAATAATGTTGTTGCGCAAGGGGTGGGGTCCTTTCGGACCCCTACCCCTTGGCGGCGACAGAAGTGCGCTTGAGAAAGCGGCACTCCTGATTGTCACCATTCTTCAAGAAGAAGAGTGACTGCTCAATGAGCTAGCATCGTTTGGTATACAATTTAGGTAATCAGGCTTCTAGAGCTTCTGATGCCTTCTTTGCACCCATCCATGCAACAATACCGAATCCGATCTTGTTGATCATGTCAGCAATGTTGTATGCGATACCCATGTACAGTTCACCCTTGTCGCCGATGTCGACGATTTCAACTTCTGGGCTGAATAGGTAACCCAGTGGGTAGATGATCCATCCAACGACGATGAACCAGCGGAGAGCGTTTGCGCTCCACATTAGTTCAGGTGCAATCTTGGAGTTGTCAACACCCTTACCAGAGGACCATGGAGTTCCGGTTGCTACGATAATCATAGCCCATCCCATACCACCTAGTAGTAGTGCTAGGTATGCGTCCATTAGACCAGCTTCACCAAGGTATCCGAAACCGATCATAATTAGTGCACCGGTGAAACAGATTCCAGTAAATCCTAGTCCAGCGACCTTGTCGTCTGTAATTGCATCCTTACCTACAAGGCTTGGGAACTTCAGTGCCATCAATGGTACTGTAATGATCCAATCCATGTATCTGTATTCAATCGAGACGACCTGATGGTCGACGTATACACCACGCATGTAGTAGTAGTGGAACGCTGCAATACCGACAATCAATGCAGAAATTGTCATTGTTGTGCGGTATTGTGGTGCCACGTTGTTGCGTTCGGCCATGAAAAAGACGAACGCTGCACCCATCGAAATGTATCCAACGAAGAAGAGGAAGAAGGTAACTAGTTGTAGTCCATCATTCTCACCATCGTTCAACCAATCGGCGGTTGCGGGGTTTGTGGTTATCAGTTCTGCGCTTACTGTGTGTGCCATTGCAAGGGCCAGTGTAGCGACTAATAGCAGGCTTGTTGTTCTTGAAAAACGGTCTAATGACATAATTTTCAGATGTTTTCTTACAGGTTTTACATATAAAGGCCCGTTTTCTTTCACAGACTAGAGCCCGTTTGTACGGCCCACATGCGCGCGTACGTGCCCCGTTTTGCCACCAAGTCTTCATGGGTGCCATCTTCAATAATTTCTCCATTATCTAACACAATGATTCTCTCGGCATTACGAATTGTAGAAAGTCTGTGAGCGATAATTATTGCAGTTCTGTCGCTTGAAATCTTACTAATTGATCTTTGTAGAGCCGCTTCGGTTTCGTTATCAACTGCAGAAGTTGCTTCGTCTAAAATTAACACAGGAGCATCTTTGAGAACAGCCCGCGCGATTGCAATTCTCTGCCTCTGCCCTCCAGACAATCTGTGGCCCCCCTCTCCAACAAGAGTTCCCCAGGAGTCTGGCAATTCTTCAATGAAATTAGAAGCCTCAGCCACTAATGCCGCTGCTTTTACTTCCTCGTCACTGGCTTCTGGATTTCCATACCGAATATTTTCAAGTATACTGGTAGGGAAGAGTGTGATGTGCTGGTCTACAAGTGACATGGAGGACCGCAAGGTGTTCAGATTCCATTCAGGTAGTGGTTTCCCCGACCATTCTATGCTACCTTGCTTTGGTTCGGCAAATCGTAGTAAAAGACGAATTAGAGTTGTTTTTCCTGAACCTGTTGCTCCAACGATTCCCGTGGTTTCATTAGATTTGATAGTTAGATTTAGACCTTCAAACACATTTTCCCTTCCTGTGTAAGCAAATCCTACACCCTTCAACTCGATATCGGACCTAGCAATATCTTCAGCGCCTGGTGTGTAATCACCTTGGACTATATCAGTAGGAGATGAAAGAACATCTAGTACCCTAGTTGAGGACGCCATCGCTCTCTGGTATAGGTCGAATGTTTCTCCCAATCTCGTCAACGGCCAAAGCAGTCTTTGAGTCATGAATACAAGTACAGAATAAGCGCCAATCGCTAAAACGCCCTCAAGAGTAAACCATCCGCCAAGAAGTAGAGTTGCTGTAAACCCACATAGAATAGCCATCCTAATCATTGGAACGAAAGCTACAGACAAACGAATTGCTTTCTTGTTTGCATTTCGATATTCGTTACTAAGGTCTTCAACTCTTTTCAGTTCTCTATCCTCAGCGGTAAAGGATTGAATTGTCGACATTCCTGAAAGGTCATTCTCGAGCAGAGCGTTTAGCCTCCCAGCAGTATTCCTTACTTCGGCGTACCTTGGTTCTAGGCTTCGTTGGTACAGGAAAGAACCCCAAATGATTACTGGAATAGGTAAAACAGCGAACAGGGCCACTTCCCATGATATCGCTAGGAATACTGCACCTACAACGATTACAGTGGTTGTTACCTGCAGTAAGTCGTTAGCGCCCTTGTCTAAGAATCTCTCCAACTGATTGATGTCATCGTTTAGAATCGCTAATACATCTCCCTTTTGTCTTTCATCAAACCATCCCATTCCTTGTTTTTGCACATGACTAAAGGTCTCAAGGCGCAATTCGTGCTGAACGGTTTGTGCTAAATTTCTCCACAACACACCGTAGAAATATTCGAAAAGTGATTCAAGACCCCAGATGAAGAATGTAAGAACTGATAGTAATATCAGTTGGTGCCAAGCATCCTCAATCCCGAAACCAGCAAGAAACGACTCCTCTCTTTGTACGACAACATCCACTGCAAGTCCGATTAGCAAAGGAGGCGCTAAGTCCCATATTTTGTTGAGTACCGAACACAATGTTGCAAGTCGTATCGTACCTTTGTGAGGAGACATATATTTCAGCAAACGCTTGAACGGTCCGCCTTCACTCATAGAGGGGCTAATTATTGACAGTATGAGAATCCTCGCCTTGAATCATAAATCAAATTTCGAAGATAACCATAATTGAGTATCGCCATTTCCGTCAAGATATGGAGTGGACGCGTAGCGGAGAAGACCTGTTCGTTCGGCTTGACCCGGGCGAAGAAGTTCACAAAAGCCTGCAAAAGTTAGCGGATGAAGTGGGGTTTAATGCAGCCGCGATAACTAGTGGAATTGGAAGAACTAGGGATACGCTATACGGTTTCATGAATGAGGAGGGAATCTACATTCGAAGGAATTTGGACTCTCCATCTGAATTGGTAAGTCTCTCTGGAAATATTGCTAGAAAAGAAAATGGTGACGCTTTTACACACATTCACTGCTGTTGGTGTGATGATGACAATACCGTACATGCAGGTCACATGTTCCAGTGTGTAACACATGTCGTGGCAGAAATCCACATCAGAATCCTATCACAAGCGATAATGACCCGATGCCCACTTCCAGGTGTAGAGTTACTTGGACTACAATTTTCGTGATGTTCATATCAATCGATGTTGGTGAGAAATTATGGCCGGTCAAGAGAGAATCGATTTTCTGGCCGACGCGATCAGGTATCACAGAGAGTTGTACTACAATCACTCAGCTCCTGAGATAACAGATGCTGAATTCGATGCTCTATGGGACGAATTAAAACAACTAGATCCAAACAATACCGTACTTCACGAAGTAGGTCCAGAACCGCTCCCAGGAACTGTGAAAGTAGAACACATGTTTCCAATGCGCTCTCTAGACAAAGGAACTGAAGATGAAGATATCATTCACTTTGTAACCCAGTCCACTTTTGGTGGGAAGAGGTACCTTGCTCAACCAAAGTTGGACGGTTCAGCATTGTCATTGGAGTATGTCGCAGGTAATTTGCACAGGGCCGCTACACGAGGGAGTGGCGAGCGCGGAGAAGACGTGACTCTGAACGCTAAACTAGTGGCAAACGTTCCTCAAAGGCTGAACATACCAATCGATTGTCACGTCAGAGGAGAGGTTGTAATGCCTCTTGCAACATTTGAGGAGAAATATCGCGAAGTCTCTCCAAATCCACGCAATCTTTGTTCTGGCGCCCTTAGACAAAAGCATGGAGATGGTAAGGCAGAGGCCTCCGATCTTGTATTCTGGGCCTACGATGTAAAATTCCCCAATGAATCACCTGACGCGACAAACGACAGCGAGTTACTTTCTTGGTTACAGAAAGTGGGTATTGAACCAGCCCCGTGGGAGGTCTTTGATTCTGAAAACCCGCAAAAAGATATGATTGCTCATACCGAGAAATGGAGAGGTTTGAGAGCATCCTACGAATTCGAAATTGACGGTATAGTGTTCAAGTTGGATAATTTGGAGCAGAGAGAAAATCTTGGCATGACCGCACATCATCCAAGATGGGCTCTCGCTTGGAAATTCCCTTCACAAGAAGCAGTTTCAGTTCTTCTTGACGTTGACTGGCAGACCGGCAGAACTGGAACTGTAACCCCTGTAGCGAGGATAGCTCCACAAATGGTAGGTGGCGTAACTGTTGAGAACGTAACACTGCATAACGTGGGAGAAGTTGAGCGCTTAGAGATAAAAATTGGTGATAAAGTCAAGATTACTCGAAGAGGCGATGTCATTCCAAAAATCATTGAGAATTTAGGTAAGGCAGAAGCCAGCGATTTATCCAATAGGTTCCACGCAGACGGTACTCAATTTTTATGCGAACTCGTTTTTAGTGATATATCAGTTCCAAAAAATTGTCCAGCGTGTGAGAGAGAACTAGAAATGGAAGGAGCATTCCTGAGATGTATAGCATTGGAATGTGATGCGAGAACCGCTAGAGC
>WTIV01000226.1:0-2273 GCA_011525095.1 Methanobacteriota archaeon | reverse complement strand
AAGGAGCATTCCTGAGATGTATAGCATTGGAATGTGATGCGAGAACCGCTAGAGCTCTAACATACTGGTGCCGAACTCTAGAGATGGATGGCATTGGTGAGAAACTAATCGAGGCTCTGTTGGATAGCGGTATGGTTTCAACGATTGCAGACTTGTATCGATTGAGTCATTCCGATATTACAAGCTTAGAAAGAATGGGTGACAAGAGTGCTTACAACGTCCTCGATGAGTTAGAAAAGACGAAGACTCTCAATCTTGCGAGATTTTTACACGCCCTCGGAATCGAAAGAATCGGTCCAGAAGTCGCTACTACAATTTCCCAATATTTCTCCAGCCTTGAGAGATTGTTAGATTGGGTTGAAAACGGTGAGATTGAGGAATTGACCACAATAGACGGCATTGGCGATAAGGTGTCTACAATTTTCAAGCAAGGAATTTTGAAGCGAATTGACCTAATTAACGAGTTATCTCAAATCATTACAGTAACAGACGAAGCAGAATCTGCAAGTGGCGTATTCGAGGGGCAGTCATTCTGTATTACCGGGTCCCTATCTAGGCCGAGAAAGGAAATCGCACTTGCAATAAAGAATGCAGGCGGTAAGGTTGTAGGAAGTGTTAGTGGAAATCTGAATGTACTCGTTGCGGGCGAAAAGGCGGGAAGTAAATTGGCAAAAGCGCAAAGTTTGGGAGTGAGTGTTTGGAGTGAGGAGGATTTATTTTCCAAAATTTCGGAACCAAAAAAAGGACCCAAGACGCTGTTTGAGTTCTGACGTCAAACACATGATACTAAAAAGGCCTCAAAGTTAGCAAAAGCATGCGCTTGAAAGTTGCATCACTGTTACTTGTTTCGATATTGTTGGCTTCAATGGTACCAACGTCGATTGGCTACAGCAACGGAAAATACAGTTCCGGTAGCAGTGGATGTAGTTGCCATGGATACAGTTCAGCAACAGTTTCGATGAGTGGTCAACCCTCGTCGTATACCCCGGGTACAACATACACTCTACAGATTACAGTGAGTACTGGTAGCGGTAATGGCGGTTTCAGTCTCGATGCAAACAAGGGAACACTTTCGACTGGTGGCGGCGTTGGAATCATGTCTGTGAAAGTGAATAGTGCAGGAACAAGCGCAACTCACACTACTAACAGCTACCGAAGTTGGAGCGTTGACTGGATTGCACCATCATCAGGTTCAGGTTCGGTTCAGTTCAACCTTGCAGGTGTAAGTGCAAATGGAAATGGTGGAACCGGTGGAGATGTTTGGGGAAGTACAACAATAACCGTACCTGAAGGAGGTGGTCCTGCACCAAACAACCCACCGAGTGCGTCTGGACTACAGTTTACTCCTACTAACCCCGTCACAACTGACACACTTACTCTATCTTACACTTACCAAGACCAAGACGGAGACTCTGAATCTGGAACTAAAATCCGCTGGTACAAGGATGGCCAATTGATTTCTTCAAGAAACGACCAAACAACGGTCCCTCCATCATTAACTTCCAAGGGAGAAACTTGGAACGTAACTGTAACACCAAGCGATGGCACAGATGATGGAACACCTGTACACTCATCCAATTTACTAGTTGTAAACTCCATACCGATGATCACTTCAGCTGAGATTACACCAGAGAACGCTTTGGAATCTGATGACTTGAGTTTGATTCATTCTTCATCGGATGCAGATAATGATGTTAGAACGGTTAGTGCCACAGAATGGTACGTCGATGGCTCAAAGGTTTCAGCGTTTGACGGCGATATAACAATCCCCTCAGTTGCGATTAGAGATGGAGATGTCTGGTATGCTAAGGTCAAGGTTAACGATGGTGAAGTAGACAGTGACTGGTTTACTACTCAAGACGTAACCATTGGTAGTGACAACACTCCACCTGTCTTACAAAGTGTATCTATATCAGGCGGTCCATTTACTACTGTTGATGACATACAAGCAACTGCTCAAGCAACCGACGCTGACAATGACGCCTTAACCTATGAATGGGATTGGCCGGGAACCATGGGTGCTGTTACCTCCTCTACGCTTCCTTCATTCTACACTGAGAAAGGAGAATCTTGGAAGGTAAGAGTTAGAGTAACTGATGGAGAAATTTACTCTGACTGGATGGAAAGTAACTCGGTTGTAATCCAAAACACCGCACCTGTACTATCCTCTGTCACAATCGACCAGGATGAGGTTTACTTTGAGGATGATGCTACATACTCGTACGAAGCATCTGATATCGATGGCGACCAATTAACGGTTAGTGAATCTTGGT
>WTIV01000151.1:1402-14568 GCA_011525095.1 Methanobacteriota archaeon | reverse complement strand
TTGTACAGTTGATCAGTAGTCAGGATTTCCTGGTTTGAGTTCAATTCTCTTTCCAACGGGTCCATTGCTGTGACCATCTGTTGCTGGGTAAGTTGGACTTTGGAATCTTTGCTTTTGTTGATTGAAACAAGTAACCAGCCAAGTGGGAAGAGAAGTCCTCCAATACAACACGTACCAAGGACTGCCCATAGCCCGAAGTCTCCGGCCATCTCAAACAATACATCTTCTGAGTTTGTGAAATATAGCGGGCTTTGGCAACCTTCCTCTTCTTCACAATCGATAATCACTAGAACTTGAGATGTCTTTTCTACGTCCAGCGTAGTGAGTTTAGAGAAATCAGCATCCTCGCTTGATGCTTGGAAATCACTTCTACAATCATCTGAAACTTCGCCCGCTGCTGCGCCATTTTCCACGTATTGGAATGTGACATCATAATCTGAATCGTCCCCTTCTACGTTTACAACCCAGCATCCTGAACTTAGATTCAGTACTGTATTTGTCCCCGAATCGGATTCAACAGTATACTCAGACATTTCTCGAGGATCATAATATTCTCTGAAGTCGTCGAAAATAAATGAAAATCCGATTACTCCAATGAATCCCAATACAAGGCCCGCGATCATAATCCGTCTTGGCCACGGAGAATGCTCAACTGCGGGTTGCATGTTTGAGCCTAAACGGCTATCTAACTTCAACCAAGCGGCTTCACGCTAATCCCATTTCACCTAATTTTTCAGGCAGATAGGTATCGGTTACGAAGTCTAAACCGTATTTTGCAAGAGACTGCTGTTCAGCCTTTTTCCCGATTTCCAACATCATGTTGATTTGGTCCTGCCACCAACCATCTGCAAATCTTGGGTCGGACAATTCGGCGTTTAGCGCTTCAATATCCTTCTTTGACAAATCATCAGACGGTAAGTCGTAAGCAACGATATCATCTGCAGTAATTCCAAGATAAGATGCAGAAGGAGTTGCTAGGTATTCGGATATGTGAGCGGTCTTAATTGCTCCATATGCAATAGAAGCAAAGATTCTGAATGACCATGGGTCACCGTCCAGGAATACAATTACAGGCAAATCCCATTCCTCATTCATGCGCTTCATTATTCTGCGAGTAGAACGAGCTGGCTGTCCTTTCAAGTGAATTAATCCACATTTGTACTCCTCATCAAATCCGTTTTCAACCAATCTATCGAACATACCACCGGTCTCGATAGCCATCAAGAAGTTAACATCGTGCTCTTTTAATCGAATCTTTTCGACTTCGACATTGTAAGGAACTCCATATCCTGAATCACCAACATCATCTCTTGCATTGATGGTCATCCATTGACCTCTTCGATTCAGTTCTTCGATTGTAACATTACCAATCATTCTGGCACCGTCTTCTTCAGGTCTTAACTTGAAATCCTCTCTCAAGCAGGTTG
Source organism: Methanobacteriota archaeon (assembly GCA_011525095.1). GTDB lineage: Archaea > Thermoplasmatota > Poseidoniia > Poseidoniales > Poseidoniaceae > MGIIa-K1. Next base: position 13,141 of record WTIV01000151.1, on the reverse strand, counting down.
TTACAACTTCCAAGTCTTCAGCCAAATTGTTTGATTCATTTTGGCTGCCGAATTTACCCAACCCCCAACTTTCGGAAATGTAGTACATTTCTCTTAACGTAGAGGACTTCCCTGCTTCGATCATTTCTTCGATGAACTCTACAACGTGCAAAGCTCTTAGCAGATTTTTTGCCGAACCTAGGCTAGTTGCATCACGGGTTGAACGTTTCTTTCCATACTTGTAAACACCAAGTTTGTTATCGAATCCGATGTTATTCTTTGTACGAACAGGCAGCGTCATGGTAGGTGGCTCACCTTTCACGATTCTGTCATACATTTCTTCCACAACCAAGTGTAGGCGTGCCTTTGTCAGTTCAGGGTCATTTACTCTAGCCATCAGTTCTCACCTCCAAACAAAGTGGTTTGGCCAGAGTCTCCAGCAACCACTCCCGGCTCGTAGGTTGATTCGGAATCTGTTTGCGTTGATTCCTTCTCAACTTGATTGAGAATTTGTTCTTGTTTTCTGATTTCATCAAGCATTTTCTCGTCTAATTTAGTTGCACCAATAACGTCTTGACTTCCTCTGAAGAATACCTCAGTTTCAGTCCAATCACCCTTCTCTAGATTTGAAAGAGAGTATTCCAGTACTGCTTTTTGCCCAGGTTCGAGCGTCTCGATTTTCCAGCCCCAAATTCCCATGGCTTCCTTTCTTCCACCACGCTCGTTACCGACCATTTCCGCATTTTCTTTCTCAGGCCAGTTTACTAGAAGCGAGTAACTTCGCGCTCTAGATGTGTAATTGAATAGCGTTATTGAAACGTCAACCTGCTTTGTCTCTTTATTCCAAGTTGTAGATTCGTTGCATATTACAGCGCTCATGATTTTGGTGATAGAGCCGGCAAGGTCTGGAACTGGGCGCTCTAGAATACTCGCAGATTTTTCGGCGATAGCTGGTAATATGTCATTGATGAGTTCGAATTTTTCGCGGGTCTTCGCCATCTTTTTCTTCTTCTCAAGGTGCTTTCTCAGGCCCCTACCCATCTCTAGCATCGCCTTTCGAGTTTCTTCAAATACAAACTCGTTATCTGATAGGGCTTCTTTTGCCTCAGAGGTAAACTGTACATTCGTGCTTGCAAGGTGAACAAGAATTGCAGCAGGTCCTTTGGGTACGCCCTTTCCACCAGCTTGTTCCAATCCATACTGTCTCCAGTCTACGCTTTCTATTGCCTTAGTCAGCAAGCAACCACCCTGCTGATACATTAGCGGTACTCGATTTGCAAACCTTAGAACTTCAACGTGCTTATCAGCAGCCATACCTTCTCCAAAAATCAATCCTACCTCAACTTGGAATGGGTTTCCGTGACTCACTGTAGGCGCTCTTGTCATTGTTGAGACGAATTTTGAATCGATGGTCTTCGATAGTCCCTTTTTGATAAGCATCTCTTCGATTGGGGAAAGACAATTTGTGGGTGGACTGAGCAATTTAATCGGTTTACCTTTGATCATCCTCTCTCCTTGGAAAGCCTCAAGCAAGGCTCTAACGTCATCGGGTTTCATCGATTTTGGCTTGATTGAAACTTCTAATTCCGATGCTTCACACAATTCTTTTGCTGCGCGCATAGAAACTCCTGAGAAATTCTGTCGTAGGAATACAGTCAGACGAGAATCAGTAGATTCTCTACACATTCTTTGCAATTGACCTAATTCTATTCCATGAGGATGCGGCTTAATCGCATCAACTTTGGAAGGTAGTCTTTCAGTGACTCTTGGCCAATGGTAGGTTTCTCCATCGGGATCTGTGAAAGTAATTTCAGCGTGTGGATTGACGATACTCGTCATTCTTAGGTACTGGTACACCGATTGCCTACCTCTCTGGTATTTGCCTTTCATTCGGGTTGTAACTCTTAGACCGTGCTCTTTCAGCGTGAGGTCATCATTTTCCCAGATAATCCTAGTTTGGTCGCTCTTCACAGCTTTGTTCTTTCTTGTGTCAAGGCCAATGCTAACGCTTACCGCCGTTGGGTCATTTGCCACCTTGGAAAGAACGTGTGTCGGCTTACCTGTGGTCAATTGGGAATACATCACAACCCCAGTAATCCCGATACCTTGCTGGCCACGACTTTGTCTAATTGCGTGGAATCTTGAACCGAATAGTAACTGTCCGAAAACCTTCTCGATACTCTTCTGAGGAATTCCTGGGCCGTTATCTTCCGTTTGTAATTCAATGATGTCTTTTTTGGAATCAACTTTGGTGATTTTTACTCTAATATCTGGCAGGATTCTTGCTTCCTCACATGCGTCCAGTGAGTTGTCTACAGCCTCCTTTACCGCTGTGATAATTGAACGCTGCAAGGAATCAAATCCTAGGAAGTGTTTGTTCTTTTCAAAGAATTCAGAAATCGCGATTTGTTTCTGATTGCTAGCCATTTTGTCTGCTATGCCTGCCATGTCAATCACCACTCAAAGGTCCTCCTCCGTCCTAATGACGTCGGGCCTTAAGCGACAATAGCCCAACGCCCGAGGTTCTTGAATAATGGCGTTCAATTTGTTTCTTCAAGGGCAATATTGGCTAGTGTTAACTTGCGCAGATATGCAATAACCCAAATTGTCACAATTATCGACGCAATAATCGCAGTCCAATATGTCCAATCTCTTCCTTCATTCATTGCTACTGATAGGTCTGCAGCCTGCGAACCCCAATATGCGTAAAGCGCTCCTGGAACGAGCATACCAACGCTTCCAAGCAGGTAATCTCTCCATGTGACATCTGTCAATCCAAAGCCATAGTTTAGAACAGGATATGGGATTACCAAACTAGTTCGAGTTAGGAAGACACACCTCAAACCATCCTCGCTCACAGCCTTCTTCATTGCCCGCAAGGTTGGTTTGTTTTGCATCCTTTTCTCAACCGATCCGTGAATGTATTTCTTGGTTAGCCAAAATGGCAGAATTGCGCCTAAGCACGCTCCTACAAATGCAATTATCCATCCTCCCCAGAAGCCAAATAAGATTCCAGAGACAAATTTGTGAAAACTCGCTGGAGCAACAAGTAATGCTAGTATCACGTACAACAATAGCCAAGCAGCAATGCCTAATGCACCATTTTCTGGAAACCAGTATGCCTTTTCGATAAGTGGAGCAAGCAAAGTTTGGGTTAGGAAAATTGTGAACGCTATACCGCCAACAACTCCAGCAACACTCAGGCTAGCCACTAGTTTCTTTGACATGGAATCACTAAGCAAAGGACCCTTCTTCCCAAGCGGTAATAGTTCCAGTAAATGCGCTTGCAGCAACGGTTAGTGGGCTTGCAAGGTACAGTTTACCGGGCCCTGAGCGGCCTTGGAAATTACGATTGATTGCAGAAACAGTAACCTGTTCTGGAGTAATTGAGACTCCTGGTCCAGCACCGATACAAGCACCGCATCCCGGGTCGATTAGTTTGACACCGACTTTGATGAACAAGTCATGCCATCCCTTTCTAACGGCCAAGTCCTTGACTTGTCCACTTCCATATTGGATGTAAAAGTCAACACCATCCTTAACGCGCATTCCCGCATCATCGGCAGCTTGGCACACCTCTGCATAATATGCGACATCGTCTTCTTTGCCAGCGGTACATGAGCCGCCGTATGCGATGTCGATTGAAACGCTACCAATATCTGAAATGTTTGCGCCATTTGTAGGGTCTGAAGGAATGCCCTTGTCAGGGTCTCCTGGGTGGGCTACCATTGGAACGATTTCAGAGAGGTCAATAGTGTGAACTCCGCCGTGGTATTCGGCCTCTTCATCAGGCAATACCGCCAAGGATTTCATTCTTGAACGGTCAAGATTTTGGGCGTTTTCCATCCAATCATAAAGCGAATCATCCGCTTCACAAATTCCAGTTCTACCACTGCATTCAGTTGCCATATTGCATAGAGTTGCTCTTTCATCAATCGATAGAGAAGAAAGGCCTGGACCTCCAAATTCCATCGAGCGATTGAGTGTAAGCTCTTCTCTAGCATGGTCTGCCAATATGTACAGAATTACATCCTTAGCAGTGCAACCATCATTTAATTCTCCAACCAATTCGAAGCGAATCGATTCTGGAACCTTGACGAATGTAAAGCCGGAGTAGACCAAACTAGCATACTCCGTTGCACCAACACCATAGGTTAGAGCGTTGGATGCACCACCCATACATGTGTGAGAGTCGGTAGCTTGGATGAAGTCACCAATCTCAATGAATTCCTCTCTAGCAACTTGGTGACAAATCCCAGGAGATACGCCGTCAACAGCCGAATAGTCTCTCACGCCTGTATGCTTTTGGAATGCGACTTGTAAGTCTCTCAGAGTCTGTACTTTAGCCATGTGTGGAACGAACTTTGGATTGTGTGCTGCATACAGCAAATGGTCTTCGAAGACAGCGAATTTATCTGGGTTAGGTAGTTGGTAATCTTCTCCGTATTCCTCACTCAAGAAGGTGTGAACTTGGGCTGTGGTGAATTCGTGACTGTAGCCGCCTTGAACTTGTGCGATTACCGGGTCGTGCGGCTTCACACACTGACCATCAGCATGGCCTACTAGATTCCTTGCGATTATTTTCTCAGCCATTGTCATTGGCTTGTTGCCGGTGTCGAGTGGTGGAAGAGAAATTTCCTGATTAGATAGCTTTTCAGCAAATGGGAAAAGGCCTCCATTTTCAATAATCAATTTGGTAACAGGGTCATACTTTGATGTGAATTCTTCTAAGGCGATACTCTCTCCGTTTTGCAACCTCTCAAGAATATCGTAATCTCCCATCAATTGTCCTAGATTGATGTTGTTTCTTTCATGAATTGGAGCGAAAGAAGAAGCGATAACAATTCTAATTCCTGCCCATCTCTCACACTGTGCAGCTGTTTCTCTAGAAGATCCAGTACCCTTTCTTTGACCGGATACAATCACCTCAAAGTTACCGTTGATGAGGGCCTTTTCTGAGAAAACCCTCATTCCATCTTGCATTAATCCAGCATAAGCATTCTTTGCAATTTCAGAGGGCTCATGGTCGAAGCAAACCCAAGCCGGAGTCATGACATCTGTGTTGATGTCGTCGAGCAAATCTTCTGGAGAGATGTCACTCATTTTCAAGTCCAAACCGTCATACAGTTGGCGCTTGATGAGCCCCAAGTCTTTGGTGAGAAATAGCACTCTCTTCCCGGGCGTAAGGCTGATTTGCTCAGGCGGCCAACTCTCTGTCATACCTCTCACCGAATTCTTTCAGGTGGACTTGGGGTATAACGGGTTCGGATATCGAGATTGAGCGGTACATTCTAATTATGTTAGAAACAAAATAAATTAAACTACATTATTCAAATAAATTATTCATTAACGGCGAAGTGAATTTGTGTAAATTGGAGATAAACTCGTATTTATTAAAAACGCTGTACGGAAGGTAAATTAGCATAGAAAGGGTATTAACCGTGCCGCCGAATTGTTTAAATAACCCTCGTTGGAGGGTTTTGCTAATTATTCGGTAAGCATGTCTTTACCGAGGATGTGAGATTATGGCAGATAACCAGCATGTAGAAGACATTGTAAAATGTCAAGAATGTGGAAGCCGTTCTCTATCACGCGACGAAACTCGTGGAGAAGTCGTGTGTGATGATTGCGGTTTAGTTTTAGAAGACAATGTAATTGACCAAGGCGCAGAATGGAGAGTATTCTCTCCTGAACAAGGCGACCAGCGTGCACGTACCGGTGCTCCAATGACGGTAATGCTGCACGACAAGGGATTGTCAACCGATATCGACTGGCAGAACAAGGATTACTCTGGAAAAACAATCAACTCCAGATACCGTTCACAATTCTATCGAATGCGTAAGTGGCAAAAGAGATCTCGCGTATCTAACGCAACAGAGAGAAACCTTGCAATGGCTCTAGCAGAATTAGACAGGATGGCCAGCCGACTTGAACTTCCAAAGTCTGTAAGAGAAGCTGCAGCTGTTAACTACAAGAAGGCAGTAGAAAAGAGGTTAATTCGTGGCCGCTCAATCGAAGGGGTTGCAGCAGCATCACTTTACGCAGCGTGCCGACAATGTGGTGTTCCAAGAACTCTAGACGAAATTGGACAAGCGAGCAGAACCGGTCGAAAGGAAATCGGTAGAACCTACAGATTCATGGTTCGTGAACTAAAGATGAAGATCATGCCTACAGGGCCTGAAGACTACATCTCAAGATTCTGTTCAGGTTTGGGCCTAGATGCTGAAGTCGAAGCAAAAGCACACGAACTCATCAAGGCTGCACAAGAGAAGGAACTTACCAGTGGCCGTGGACCAACCGGTATTGCGGCATCAATCATCTACATTGCAAGCGTTCTTTGCGGAAAGCGCAGAACACAGCGCGAAGTAGCAGAAGTTGCTGGTGTAACAGAAGTTACAATCCGTAACCGATACAAGGAACTTATTCAGAACCTGAATATCGAACTGGACATTTGAGGCAATCCCTAGGGATTGGAGCACTTTTGGGAAGTGGCTTGAATGAAAAGTAGGAACAGAGTATCAGAGAGTGTTCTGGAATCTCTATGCGAATGCTTAGCGGCGTCCATTGAACTCGGTCTGAAATCATGGCCACTGCCGTTTCCACCACTGAGTGACCCAGACTTCCCCACAGTCCATCCCAAGGACCAAGACAGGATTATCGAAATGGGTGTTGGTTTGCTTCAAGCAGACCGCGGAATGTTTGACCGCCACCTAGCAATAGTTGTCGATTTAATCGTTCCTCATCGCATGAATCTTTCAGACGATCCATTCGAGATACACGAAAAGTGGTTGATGAAAAGATTGGACGTGCTTACAGAAAGGTTGCAGTTCGCAATAGCAACCGAATGGCTTGCTCAAGCACTTGACCAATCAAGCCCAGATGCAGACAGATGGTGGCTTTCAGTTGCACTAATCAACGGACTTTGCACAGAATCACATGGTCAGTCTGTTCACCAAGGATACCACCTCGTTGAGTCCATAGCGCTCGCTGAAAGACCAGGCACATGGCATACTCAGCCGGATGTTACCAATGCAAGTTTGGATTGGAATCCGCATGGTATGGTTCCTAGAACCACTTCAGTTGTAGCACATGAAGCAGGAGCTGATGCTGCGAAGTGGATGATGGAGCAGTTAGAAAATAGCGGAGAAGAGCGCAGAAAACTTCTGATTGAGTGGTGCAGATTATTGCTTGAGAGGAAGGAATTGCTTCAGCCTCTTGGAATTCCACAGATTCTAATTCGCAGAGCTGCAGATCCATCTCAAGAGGTATCTAGCAGAGTAGTACTATGTTTAGCGAAACTAATTGAGGGTGACAAAGATTCAGCACTAGAGTGCATCAGAATTTTGCATGAGAGAGAAGATCTTCTAACCCGGAGGGCAATGGCCGATGTTCTAACTAGGCTTTTCAGAAGGATTACCACCGATGCAATACCACTCCTAAACGGAATGTTAGAGGATGAAGATGAAAGCGTATTAGCTGCAGCAAGCGCTACTGTTGGAGATTTGAGGTTCATCGACAAGGAGATGTGGGCTGATAAGATTGCAGAACTGTGTGGCCATAAATCTAGAATCGTTCGCAGGAATTTAGTTTACACCATTCGAGATTACCTAGAGGAATTTTCAGAGGATGCTCGAGAAATTATTCCAAAACTTTGGGCGGATGGTGACGAGACCGTTTTGACAAGATTACGGGAATTATTGATGAGAATGGATGAGGTTGACGCAGATAGATTTGCGGCAACTCTACGCTCTCTTGATGGCCTCGATATTGAAGGCTTGTGGGCGCCAATGCGCGTTAAGGATGAAGAGAGGGTAGCACAATGGCAACAATGGCTAGTCGGGAAGGCAGACCAACCAACCACGCCAGAGCGCCCCGAAATTCACGTTTCTGATATGACTGAAGGAGAACTTCCTGAATTAGATGATGCATTGAATATGCTCGATGATATGGGTTTCCTCGATTGACGCAAAACTCATCAATACAGCCCAGCATCATCATCCATGCGCAGCGCAGTCTTGTTTGTCAGTTTGCTTCTACTCTCATACATCCCTCTGGTAACCTACGCTGAAGGTTTGGACCAATCATCTGGAATCACCATGGAAGTTACACATGACAGTGTTAGTGAAATGACCACAATCACCATCTGGGCCCCCGAAACAGTCAATTCTTCACTTCTTGATGATCTAAAAACTACTGAATTAGTCATAATTAGGGTTCACCAAACCGATGCTCCAGAGATAATTGAAATTGTTGCGACTGGTGTGAAAATTTGCGATATAGGAGACCTAAATTCAGAATGCTCTGGGTCTTCGATAACCCTAAATCATTATCCAAATCCATCCAATTATTACTACTATGATTATTGGATAGTAGACCAGCAGAATTTCGACAACGACGTGTATAATATCATCGCATCTGATTATTTCATTCTTCAAGACACATCTCCAATAGCCTCTGTTGAAAATTTGTCTGCAAGTTACTCTGATGGAATTACTGATTTGACTTGGGATTATCCAACAGGATTAGACATGAATCATTCAATCATGATTTACAGCCACGAATCTCCAGCTAACAGAGAAAGCTGGAATGAGATCTCAAAGACAATTGTCAGCAGTAGCATACCTGCCGGAACTACAACCTACCAAATCGACCATTCAGGGACATCGATTGAAAGAGAGATTTACTACTCAGTCACCTTATTATATCCCACATCTGAAGATACTAGATTCCTTGGCTCAAACACATTGATTTCTCCAGTATGGGAGGATAATGTTGCCCCACTCTTCATTGGCGAGCTTAGCGCTGTATTCGACCCAATCTCAGATACTACCACTATTGATTGGGGAGTTGGAGTGGATGATGATGACTTGGTCATAAACATCTATCGGAGTGACAAGGAATTGGATATGATCGATTCTAGTACATTCATTGAATCGGTAGATGCAAGCCTCTCCTCTACCGCTGTTCAAGTTCCATTTGGCGAACACAGACAGTCATGGTATGCAATAACATTACAAGATTCAGCAGGAAATGAAATCGTAGAATTGACAGAAGCATCACCGGTTTCAGAACCGGTGATTGAATCAACTATCGAAATTGCAACCGTCACTAACTTGGATGTTGAAAGGTATGGTGACGGAACCATTGTAATTACTTGGGATGATGAAACAGGGAATTCAGAAGCAGTAGCGAGGGTATGGCGTTCATTCACTGGACCAATAACCTCCCTTCAAGACGTAGAGGAATTAGCCTCGGTTAACCTATCAAATGAGCAGGCATCTCACAATCCTCTCAACCCACAGGATGAGGCTTGGTATGCAGTAACAATCGATGCTGTCTGGGGTTCTGGACAGGAAGTTTGGCACGATGAGACACTTGTACTGGACCTGAACTCTCTATCAAGTCCCATACGTGAGACCGACGAAGTTGTTGAAGAGGTTGAGATTTCCTTCAGTGCTCAAGTAATTACATCTTCAGGAATTAGAGAGAACATTACAGATGGCTCGATGATTTCTTTGGGAGAAATGGACCAAAACGACATACTTGTGATTTCAACATCTTACTCTGTAGAAAATATCTCGTGCTATGGTATAGCTGGTGATAACACCTCAATTCATGCAGAAATGGATTGGACATTAACGTTCAACGCAAACCAATCCGGCGAGGAGTGCGGAGGCCTAATTTCAGATGGTGTTCAAGAGATTACTTTCATTATATCATGGAATTATGTCGAATCAGTCTACGAATCGAATAACTCTCGAAATACGGTTGATGACGATGACGATGACGACCACGATCGTCAAGGAAACAAAGGCAAAGAGTCGTCAGACGTAGTAGCTGTGACAATACTAAGTATTCTCATTCTATCTTTGCTGATTTATCTCGCAGTTATGATGAAGAAACAGGATTACTCTGAGGAAGAGTAATCATTCTTCTTCACTGGATAACGGACCCTCTGTTGACATCCAAACATAGAATCCATTTGTGGTCACTAGCAGACCGATCAAGGATAGAATAAGGCCTGCTGGTTCAGGAAAGAACTCAATTCTTCCCACAGCATATGCAATGCCCAGAGTTACGATACCTACCCCCATAACCGTCAGAGATGTTTGACCTGGGTCTCTCCACAGATCAAGGGTAGGAACAACTCCCTTCTTCTCAAAGGTAAGCCTAAACCAAGCCAAATAGATGAAACTAAGTCCAATTAATCCGATTGAGCCAGAAGTAAATGTAGCATCGTTCCACGGGCCTTTTGGAGAAAGGTCGGTGAACGTAATCGCCACCAGTATTGTGCCTATGGCGGCAAAGCCTCTCCACTCCGGCTTTTCCCCCATGAACACTCCTACAGGCCGCGACGCTTGAAAGGAATGGAGATGTTAGATACATTATGGCGGAAGTTGAAGATGCTGTGATTGTAGCGGGCGGCATTGGTTCTAGAATGCTGCCAGCAAGTTCAGCTATCGCAAAAGAAATGTTACCTCTGGTCGACATTCCTGCTATGACCCACCTTGCAAGAGAAGCAGTTCATGCAGGTGCAAAAAGAATCCACATAATCACATCTCCAAGTAAGGATTTTTCTAGCATACTTTCTGATAATTCTTGGCTATCTCCAAAGAGATTAGATATTGACGAGGAGTTACTCTCCCCTTTCAATGACGTAGAGGTAAATGTGCATGTCCAACATGTGCCCAAAGGATTTGGGGATGCTCTGAGTTGTGCACTCGACTCAATTACAGGGCCTTTCATGGTCCTACTTGGTGATAACATCTTACTGGATTCATATTCAGGTGTGTCTAATTACTCACCCTCGAATGCATCAAAAATTCTTGTTGAAAAGTTCAAACAAACCCAGCTACCATGTGTTGGTTTAGCAGCCGTCGATGACCCGGAAAACTACGGGGTAGTTTCCATGGAAGGGGATTTAGTCAAAGCCATAGTTGAGAAGCCAAGTAGAGAATCCGCTCCATCGAATTTGGTACTTTGCGGAAGGTACGTGTTTAGTGAGGATACAGCTGAATTACTAAACGAGTACAGTTACGAGAAATTTGGTGAACTTCAATCAATAGAAGTTCAGAAGCATTGGATGGGAAATAGTGGCTTGGTAGGAGTCCACTTAGAAGGATTCCAATGGTATGATTCTGGAACGCCATTATCTTGGCTAAAGGGGCAAATCGATTATGCTCTGAGAAGGCAAGACCTTTCACAGGATTTTAGAGATTGGCTGAAAGATAGACTTCAACGCTGACCTGGTTTCCAAAAAGAAAGGGACATTGGAGCCTCATTATTTGCAGCCCTTATCGCAAGATGGTCTGCCCTCTCATTCCACCTATGTCCACTGTGAGCCTTGACGTGGTCCCAAGATAAATCTCGCAATTGTGAGACCTCATTCCAAAGGGCTTGAACATGAGCGACCAATTCGCGATTCGCTTTTGCTTTCCAATTACCAGTTGCTTGATTACCTGCATATTGAGAATCGGTCTTGATTACAATTTCAGAGTCACCACCTTCGCTCAACGCCCAACGTAAAGCCTCTGCGAAGGCGGTTAATTCAGCTGTATTATTTGAGCCAACTTCGGCACCTATGAATTTGGATTCATCAGGATCTGTGATTACTCTCCCGTTAAACTCGTGGAAGATTTCTCCGTTACCTCTGCCGAGGTCATTTGAGCCTGTGATAACAACAACTCCCCATCCTGCTGGGGTTTCTTCATCCACATTTTGATTCCCGAGACAGGAACCATCAACGTAAATGTGGTACAT
>WTIV01000151.1:0-1302 GCA_011525095.1 Methanobacteriota archaeon | reverse complement strand
TTCATTCCTCTTCTAGTTCTTTAGATAGCATTGAATGCTCCAATTTTGCCCATGCATTCCCTACATCTGCATCTTGCATTTGCTGGTTGATTTCCGACTCAACTCTCGCAGCCATATTTGCATCATTCTCGTTAGGGAAAAATTCTGCTAGAGGGCCTTCACCACGGCCAGTCGGGCCAGACAATCCAACGAAAATCAAACCAAAAAATGGAATGATAAACCCAATACTGGGATCTTCGATTGTGATGATACCTGACATGAGGCCAAACCCTCCAGCAAGTATCAATCCCAAACCTGTGCCCAAGAGAAGCCTTTGAGCACTTTTGGCTGGTATTATGCTAAATCCCCCTTCGAATGAAATCAACTTGAATCAGTAAGTCTCTCTCATGAGCTTGTGAATTTTGTACGGAAGCAAGGCCCGATTGACCGGTGTAACTTCAAGGATACGAGCATCATCTCTTCTTCTGATATCCTGGAGAAGGGGGTGCCTACTCTTCTTGTGGAGTGCGAGTAATGTTGGTTTGTCAACTTCCAAGGCCGACCTAACTACGTTTACGAATCCTTCAGATTCAACTGCGAATTTTCCAATTTCATCGATTACAATTACTTCTGAGTAATCCCTTGCGTGTTCGATAGCTGGAATTGCAACACTATCCAAGGCCTCGGTATCGATTCCATATCCTAGCACTCGCAATCTAGTATCGATTGATTTGTGAGCCATTACAGCCTCTTCCCCTGTGTGAATATCGATTACTTTGTAACCAACTCTTTCTGAACCATCCATTATTGGTTCAGTTCTCATCCCACCGATGATATCGGTATTTGCGCCATCTCCACCTCTAGCGTTAATTTCTCTACGCCTCTCTTCCTCAAGCATCTCGAGTACTTTCGCTAGAACTGCAGATTTTCCAGACCTTGGCAAGCCAGTGATTCCTATCTTTGGATGTATTCCCATTTTACGTCACTCATCATTGGCGCATTGCGCTGGTTGCTTCTAAGTAGGTATCAATAATAAAATGTGGGGGTAAAATCCTATTTTTTCTTGATTCCGGTAAGTTCAGACCAACATCCGTAAAATCGTATGCTAAAATTTTCTATGTTCTGAATCAGAGAATCTTGTCATCCCCCGGCATTTGCAGAGAGATAATCGAGCGGCCAATGGCTCCCATCTTCCATGATTCTGAAACCCAATCTAGAATTTCAGAGAGATTTTTTTTCTTGAGACCGGCAGCCTCAGATATCTTTTGTAAGGCTGATAACTCAGCATCATCATAGTCACCATCAACAGATGCTAGTAAAGCC
>WTIV01000028.1 GCA_011525095.1 Methanobacteriota archaeon | reverse complement strand
CCGATTGCTCCAGCGTGATATGATTGGTATGCTCCGGATGGGTCGGTCTCAAACAAGTGGATTCCGTTTTCATCCACGCCACCGATTAGAAGTGCAGTACCGAATGGTCTACTTCCACCATACTGAGTGAAGGACTGCTTGAAGTCACAGATTTTCTTTGTTAGTATGTCTACTGGCACTGAAGCTGCATAGGTGATACGATTTATCTGCGCTTCAACTCTTGCTCTGGCGACCAACTGTCTTGCGTCAGCTACCAGTCCACTAGTTGCAATACCAACGTGGTTGTCAATCTTGAACATTTTTTCAATAGACTCCGGGATAATTAATCTGCTTGCAATTCTCTTGTCACATACTAAAACTACGCCATCTCTAAACTTGAGGCCTGCGGTCGTAGTACCTCTTTTTACGCTCTCTCTAGCATATTCAACTTGAAACAATCTTCCGTCTGGACTGAATGTTGTAATTCCGTGGTCGTATCCTCTTCCGCTCGGCTGCAAAGTGCCCACCTCGAGTGGCTGTCCGGGTCGGGGTCTTATCAACCTTGGCGGCATGGGAGTAATGTGAAGGTCGCAGTTCTGTCCAGTGGTGGAAAGGATAGTAGTGCCGCAATTTGGTGGGCCCAATGCAAAGGTTGGGAGGTAACTCACTTGGTTACAATGTTGGTCAAAGGTGGTGATTCTTGGATGTTTCAAATCCCTGGGACGCATCTAGTGGAAAAGCAAGCGAAGTTGTGTTCTTGCTCATGGCTTGGGGTGGAGACTGAGGGGGTTGCAGAGTTGGAAGTTAATGATCTGATGTCCGCTCTTTCGAATTTAGAAATTGATGGCATAGTGTCTGGCGCACTGCGTTCAGATTACCAAAAAACTAGACTGGAGAGAATGTGCGAAGACTTGGGAATTAAGTCATTCACCCCATTATGGCACCAATCGAGTGAGTCTCATATGGATAACTTGGTTGCAAATGGATTCAAGGTGATGATAACCGGTGTATCTAGTGAAGGACTTGGAAAAGAATGGCTTGGGTGTATTCTGGACGAAACTTCGCTTAGTGAATTGAAGAAATTAGCTTCAAAGTATAGATTCCACGTAGATGGTGAGGGCGGAGAATACGAAACTTTAGTCGTTGCAGGACCGCACATGAGAGGCGAATTGAAACTTGATTTTGATATTCATTGGGATGGAGTAAGGGGTCACCTAGAGTTCAATTGATTCAATTGATTTCAAACCAATTGCGACGCGGAATGTTCATGTCCTATACTCATAGGGACCCTGCATGGCGTTCTGTCCTCTAGACTATCGATACGGCTGTCAAGAATTCAAAGAAATTTGGTCCGAATTAGGACGTCATCAGCGTCAACTTGAGGTTGAAAGAGCCCTGGTTTGGGCTCACAAAGAGATGGGGAAGGTCTCAGAGGAAGACTATGCAAAAGTTGCTGAAATCGCTGTACCATCAATCGTTACCAAGGAAAGGGTTTCCGAAATAGAAGCGGAAACCAGGCATGACATCATGGCACTAACCAAAGCCATGGCAGAAGCAGCCGGTGAAGCTGGTTGGTGTATACACCTCGGCGCAACATCAAACGACATTGTAGATACTGCGGTTGGATTACAACTTCGAGATTCGATTATTTTACTTAGAAAGCAATTGTGCAACTTGATTGATGTAACCGCAAACCTCGCAGAGAGAGAGCGAGATACAGTCATGTTAGGCCGAACTCACGGCCAAGCTGCGGTACCAATCACATTTGGATTGAAGGTTGCTGTTTGGCTAGATGAAATGCGAAGACAGTTAGTCAGACTTGATGAAGCAACACCAAGAATTGCAGTCGGTAAGTTCCTTGGTGCGGTAGGAACAGGTGCGGCACAGGGCGAAGGTGCTAGAGAATTGCAAAGACTAATTCTCACACATCTTGGTTTGCAGGTTCCTCTCGCTACCACTCAAGTTGTAGGCCGAGACAGATACATCGAGTATGTCTCATGGTTATCCAACGTTGCATGTACATGCGAAAAGATTCTGCAAGAAGTTAGGAACTTGCAGAGGTCGGAAATTGCTGAAGCGGGAGAAGGATTCGATGTCAAAAAGCAAGTAGGTTCCTCTACAATGGCTCACAAAAAGAATCCAATCAAGTCTGAAAATGCATCAGGTCTTGCTAGAATTGTGCGCTCGTTTATCATCCCAACCTACGAAAACGCTCTGCTTTGGCACGAGAGGGACTTGGCAAATTCAAGTTCTGAGAGATTTACACTCTCCCACGCCTCTGCTTTGTGTGAAGATGTGATTGCAAAAACAGCGAACGTTTTGACAAATCTCTGGGTTGACGGAGAAAGGATGCTTGCAAACATTGCTAGCCAGAAAGGTCTGGTTATGGCTGAGAAAGTTATGATCGAACTAGTAAGCCATGGTATTGGGCGTGATGAGTCACATGAGATTTTGAGATCTGCATCTTTCGAAGCAATCGCAAACGGTGAAGAATTGATTGACGTGTGTGCTCGAACACCAGCAATTGCTGCTGCGTTTAGTGCAGAAGAACTTGAAGCGATGTTCGACCCAGCCAACCACATCGGTGTCTCTGGAGAGATTGTTGATGAGGCTGTAGAACTTGCAAGAAATGCTATTCAGTGATGGATGAATCACCTGTTTGGTTCATCGAATACCTAACCAAAACCATAGCGATTAGTGCCGAGATAGTGAAAGCGATACCTACCATTTTCGACATGGTGTACCAAAGTATGATTACTCCGAATAACGAAACGTATGCAACCACTTGACACAGCGCTGATGCGAAATTCAATTTCGCCATCATTTCTTCACTTAGTTTGCCATTGTTTTCAAGTAAGAATGTGTAAATCAAGAAATAAATTCCTTGAAATGGAATAGTTGAAGCAATAAGTGTCAGAGCAATCTCTCTCTCATAACGATAATTTTTTTCTTGCTCTATACCCTGGAAAAGCATTACAGCGGTACTAGTTCCGAGAAGAGCAGCCATTATTGTCCATCTCTTGTCTTGAGATGAGGTTCTGCTCTCTACGTTAACAGAACCTTCGCTCATGAAATGCCGTTACTTGGTAGGGGTTTGTATATTGCCCCTGCTTAACAACTGAAATCTGTGTTTTCTAAACTAATTTAGAGGTACCTGAATGCGAGTAGGATTCCTCCAGTTATTGTAGCAACAATCATCAGAAGCACAATCATAGAGTGTGGACCGTATTCGTTTGTATCTTCAAGAGCGGTTTTCAACAGACCGTCTCTTTTGATACCGGCTCCCAAACCACCTGCCTCAGAGAATTCAGGTAGTGGTCTCCTTGGGATTCTTTCTCCTTTGCGAAGTTCACCGGCCATGAGTACGGGTTGGGGGATTGGGTCTTATTGATTTTCATCATTCATATGGGAAAGCAATATGTTGGATTGCCATTTGCACATAATCATGCAAGAGCCCACTATAGCTGACATGTCGATTAAGGATGAACACATAGTGGTGGCAAGCAAAACACGCGTGAGTTCGGTTTGCGAGGAATTATCCAAGAACCCTGATTATGCAGTTTTGGTCAAGAAAGGTAGCGA
>WTIV01000095.1 GCA_011525095.1 Methanobacteriota archaeon | reverse complement strand
TGCGACTACAAACCAATTCTCACCCCACATTGTGTTGCTATTCCAATCAGACCAACCAGAGGTGTCTGAGATAGTAATTGTCGCAATATTATCTCCAACATTTGAGGTTAGGGGGTCCGGATGATCCACTATCGTGAAAGTTGGAGCAACTGGGCAAGTTGAGGTTCCCTGTCCTGTCAGCCAGTCAATATCTGACTGGGGTATAGACAAAGCTTGGTACAGATTTTGCTGCAATTTGAACGAATCAACTACGTCGTATTCATCGGAAAGATCGATCGGTGCGACAATTGGAACGATGGTTTTTGCACCTGAATTATCCTCTGCTATTACAGAAAATGATTTCTGGATAATCAGTCCACAAGGTACAGGGTCACTTTCACCAGGAGCGAAGTTCGTTATCTGTGTAATAGATATCCCTTCCTCAAGAGGTAACAAGAACATACCATGAACAGTTCTTCCATTGGCTAATTGTATTGTTGATTGTGGGTCTACGGCTCCAGTATCTCCAGGTAACGTAAAGTCTGAAACGCCGTCCAAATCGTAGTCGATCCCTACCGATGCAATAGTTCCATCAACATCGTAAGCAAACCAGTCAATTAGTGCTGTAACCGACATTGTTCCATCGCCATCATCCACTAATTGACCTGTTCCAAGTCTGTCTACCTGTCTCCACACATTTGCACTGAGCACAGGTGGAGAGTTTAGGACGATATTGGAATTCGCTCCTCCAATATCAACTACTTCCCAGCCGGTTGACATGCAGGCTTGGAAGTTTACATCATCTTCAACGTAGTAAAGACGACCCAATGTGCTTGAGTCACATGTTGGTAAATCTCCGGAAGATTGGACGTAGTAAGTTGGCCAATCATCAGGCGATTCTCCAAGTTCAACGTCATCTCCTTCTGATGTTTCTACATCTGAGTTGCCTATGCATCCAGATAGAGTCATCGTTGTCATTAAAAGAGCAAGCAGTAGAGTTTTGATTCTCTTCATGAATTTACTATTGCAAAGACAGTAAATGAATTAATTCCCTGCGGTAATAGCTTGAACCGTATCCATCACAAATTAAATCATAGACACTGCTGATTTAGCTTTGTGACTTTTATCAA
Source organism: Methanobacteriota archaeon (assembly GCA_011525095.1). Classification (GTDB taxonomy): domain Archaea; phylum Thermoplasmatota; class Poseidoniia; order Poseidoniales; family Poseidoniaceae; genus MGIIa-K1. Next base: position 2,466 of record WTIV01000095.1, on the reverse strand, counting down.
ATCACAAATTTACGTCACACTGCCAATTTCCTGAGAGATATATCCCATCTCCATATGCGTATTCAACCTCCGACGGAGTACCGGTTGTTATGCATTCTAGATCTGAATAGAATGTCGGACTTTTCCCAAACAATTGATTTTCTAAGTTGTATACATCGTTTTCAAATGCAGTTACCAATACAGAAAATGGAGTACCATCTTCGTACAATTGGGATGTGTAGGTACTCGTACATTGAATGAATGTAGGGTTCACTTCGACACAATTTGCATAGGCACCAAGTCTGAGTTTTGTAATATCCTCTGTTACCAACTGAAGTGAAGGGTCCCTGTTGTAGGTTCCTTGTGGCAAAGGTCCATCACAGTAGTATTCTGCTTGTCCATACTGATCGGTTTGTGTCGAGTCTGTATAACCAACTCTAATATTTGAAAATCTGCAAGTCAACTGGTCGAAATTGTTGTAACCTTGTAGGCCTTTCATATGCGATTGAATTTGTGTAAGTTCGTTGTCGAAGAAATACCATAATTCAGAGGTTGTGGGTGTTGTAGGATAAGCAATACTGCTTAGAACACCACTGCAAGTGAATCTAGGATTTGTATCAATCACCGATAGAGTACAGTCATTTACACTCTGGAATTCTGATTGAATCAAATCCAAATCCAAAAATGTGATTGAGTCTACTGGTGGGAAAGTTGTCGTAGGGTCGGTTAAATTTGGAAGGTCATCAATCAAATCATCAAGGTGTGAATGGAATCCATTGTTCAATGTTTGATCTGTAGCGAAATAAGCCACCTTAGCGTCGAATGCCGTTATGTCTGAGAAATGTGCATACTGCAATATTTCGATCAAATCATCCAAATGATATTGATGGAGGTAATCGAAAAACAAACAACTGTATCGATAAAACTTCCAACCATGAGAATAAGTTGATGATACAATTTCTGAGATATCCATCCTATCTGTACCATCATTAGATATCTGTTGAACTAACTTAGCACGAACTGGTACGCCTTCATCATCAGTACTCCAAGTTAGGTATTCTGCTAAACCCTCGTCCAGCCAAGTCATCCTGTCATTGTCATAGATTGAGCCTGAGTCACCCCACATGCCCTCAATCAAGTGACGTCCAACTAGGAAGTGTACATACTCATGTCTGAATAATTCTTCTAAAGTGTAAATACTTTCTTGAGCCGTTCTTTGGTAAGTGAAAAACTTGCCCCAATGTTCTATGTATATACCGCCATTATTCGTTCCTAGACCATACAAGAAACCTTGGTAAGTAACGTAATCAGCTCTTGAACCATAAATAACGATTGTCAGAACATCATTTGGATCGTTATCCACAGGCTGGATTGTCATAGTGAGGCGGTTGAATTGTGATTGTACTTCTTTAGCAGCATGATAAAGAACCTGTACATCTTCAACATTAAGCGGTGTTTGGAAAACAATCGTTCCATCGTCAAAAGAATACTGATTAGGGAATAACTGCGACTCTAGTATTGGCACCACGTCATCAACGCAGTGACTGACTGCGGGGTGGGAACAATCATAGTAAATATCCAAGATTTTAGTTGCCCACAAAAATGGAGTTGAAAATAGATTAGGTGAGGCTGCAAGATGAGTAGACTGAGCATCCACTAGTATCCAGAAACCCTCAGCGTAATAACTGGGTAAATAATTGTAAGAAAATGAATATAGAGAGAAAATCGCACAATTAACAACCCAAGTGTGCCCTGCGTCTTGGAGTACAGAGTTTGCATCAACCGCCAATATCTCTAGATTATCTGAAAGTGATGACATATCGGGAGATACCCTGTATTCGGGGCGCCATGCTTGTCTGGCTATCGACATCAATGTTGTGTATAACACAGAACCCTGAGCGTAATTTGAATCAAGTACAACTGGGTCTGAAAACTGTTCCAAAATATCAACATGTAATCCAACAATTAGGTAAGACAAATCGTAGATATCTGCAATGTTTACGAATTGGTAGACAATTGCTCCAGCAACTGGATTGATGAGTAGGAAATTCGCGTTATTACCGTAATCGGTTACCATCTGCTCTGCTAGTAGGTGAACATTGCTAGTTAAAGCAGGTATTGAATTGTACCATTCATGGTAACCTGCTATCCTTGCAAACATCATCAATTGCATATGAGCATCCGTGTTCGTGCCGTCAAAAGTTGGTTCTAAATCAATTAATTCTTGATAAATATCAGCAACATTTTGTGAATTCATTGCATCTGAAACAGCAGAATCAAGGTACCAAAGGTATCTTAGACATGAGGAGTCAACTGTAGCGAGGTAAGAAATCAGGTCTGCTGAGTTAGGAGTAGGTACCAAGTCTGAAGATGTGCAAGTCGGTGTGAATGAAATTCCTCCTGGCCCTGATGGACCTGCTGGCGCTGAGTCTTCAGTAAACCGGATAGGAGACGTAAACGTGTCGTCAACTTGTCTGAGCATAACAC
>WTIV01000062.1 GCA_011525095.1 Methanobacteriota archaeon | reverse complement strand
CAGACCAAATAAGTACAACAACTTTTACAAGATTACCAAGAACTTCACTTTTATCATCATCGTGGTCTTGCTTCTCAACAGCGGGCTTTGTGTCCGACATAATAGAGAATCAAGGCTCTTCTATTTAGCTATGATCCCAACTTCTAAACAGTGTACTTCTTCTTGGAAATGTTTGATTGGTTACACTATCAGGTAATCTTCTGCCCTTAAGTTCTTGTGATGCACCCTCTGCTAATTCAGCATTTTGTCCAGCAACTGGTTTACCAATCCACTTATCAAATCCAAATCGGATTGATTTATTTGGTGATCCCTGTTGACATGTATAGTCTCCAAAAGATCCTGCCTGAATACCACTTGGAGTTGCTGCTTGCACAACAATATTTCCAACCATTCCACCATGAACTTGACATTGATAAACATAAGTTCCCGCTGTGTTTGGTGTCCAACTCACAGTATTATTACCAGTAGATCCTTGTCCAGTTGCTGCTGGTGTACTTACATCAGAACCTCCACTAGACACGCGGATCCTAAACGGGTGAATTGAAGAAACATTACTAAGGTTAAAATTAACTGTGTCACCAACAATTAAAGTGACAGTTTGATTGTCGCCAGATACACTACCATTTCGGTCAGTACCAGATAAAGTATATCTACCTGAATCTGGTGCAGTCGTTGTAATATCATATGTTGTTGGTGTAGATCCAACTAGAGCAACGCCAGATGCAGCAAGATCAAAACGCAGTAGAGGATCTGCATGACGATCAATAAATCCCAGGAGATCTGCATTAGTAAATCTTTCTTTACCAGATGAAAGACAAGCAGCAATACCACATACTTGAGGAGATGCCATGCTGGTTCCACTAATTGAATAATACCTATCTCCAATAGCAGGAGTATTTGTATACTTACTATCCGTTACTCCTGGTGCTGATGCATTCCAAGAACTAAGAATGTTTTGACCTGCAGCAAATACATCAACTCTAGGACCATAGTTAGTAAACGATGCTCGTCTGAAGTCTTCGTTATTACTGATAGCACCAACATTGACTGCGCCTTTAGCATTGCAAGGAGACATTCCTCTATTGTAGTAGTGACCTACATTACTACCTTGTACATTTATGACGACAAGATTATTCCAATCAACATGTGTTGCCTGGGTATCAGGATCAATTTCGGGAACGGAATAGAAGTTTTCATTACCAGCAGCACCAATAACAACTACACCATCCTCAATCGCATCTTCAATGTCTGCACGCAGAGCTGCATAATCAGAAGGAAGAACAGTTTTATTAGCACCAATACCAAAATCAGTTTCAATACCCTCTAAAGTCCACCCAGATGGACCAGGATTTGATGCGCTATAGTTTGTACCACGATATTGTATTTGTACAATGTTGCTTAATGCAAATCCTGTTGGGAAAGTTTCACTCAAATCATATGCGTAACCCCAACTGTGATTTGTGATTGTAGGATTCTTAAATCCAGTCGCAGGATTAACTTGTTTATGTCTATGAAATGCTCTTAGATAATCAAAGAGAAGTAGAGCAGGCATTGTCTGCCCAGAGTTCATCGCACCTAAGATCTGACATTCATAAATGTTTGCTGCTTTTGCCCAACCATAATATCTTCCAGCAACAGTTCCAGTAACATGATTACCATGATACTGTGGGTTTGTTGCAACAGTATAGCGTGTTATCTGACCTGTTGGTAGTGTCTGACTATCATCATCAATAGAAGAAACATAACCATTCAATTCATTAAACCATTGATAGTCAACGAAACGACTTGAGTCTGTCGCACCTTGTGGTTCAATGTTTCCACCCCCAGCAGAATATCCAGGATTAACATAGTCATCTGGACCAATCTGAGAGGACCACCATTCCCCATTATCCCAAGATACTGGATCATCACAGATAACAACATCAACATGTCTTCCATAACTATAGAAGTTGATGTCATCAAAAGTGGTCTGTGTTGCACCAGAACCAAAGACATCACGTTGACGATCATACCTGTATAGTTCAATCGTCACACCAGTTGCAGAACCAGAACCCAAGATAGGTCTGGTTAGATACATTGTCGTACCATCAACATTACGAATGTATGTGTCATGATTAGTTCTTAGAGTAGTTCCAGAACTGGTTTCATTGTATTCAATTTTACAAATACCCTCTTCAATAACAGCGTTTCCCTGAGGAGTTGCTGGTGGTGTTGTTCCACTAACATTTGTAATAACATTACTACCAGCAGTTATATCGCCAGTAAATGTGTAAGCGAATACTCCTGTTTGACCAGTATTAGCAGAAGAAAATACATCACAGTGCTGCAAGAATCCCCAATTAGTATGAGTCTGATTTCCAGAACCTGACTTCCATACTGGTATTGTGGTCTCCTCCATCTGTGCATTAAGAGATGGAGGATAGTTTGCTGCCAATCTAATCGGTTCCCACCCCAAATCTTCTGGTGTTAACTGAACATCAACTACACGATCATCTTGGCGTAAAGTTACCGCCTGATCTTCTGTCATGTAGTAGTGTGTATTTCTACTGAGAGGACGCTTCAAATGGAGACGGAATCCATTCGTACTCATCTCCGAATAGAAGTCCTCAAGATCTTCTTTTCTCTTGAGTGTTACGACGTAGATTTTCTCCGACATATCAAGCCTCTAACTGTAGATAGTGCAGTGTTACAGTGACTGTTTGTGTTGTAACTCCCTTGTTCACAACTTTCAAATATACAGTTGTAGAAGGAACAGCATCATTATTAAATCCAATAACACCAGGAGTTAAAATTTGAGTGGGATTATTTTCTGTTGTAATAACCTCAGCAACTACACCACTACCAGGAAGAGGATCGTTAGTGTAGTTTCTAGTATTATCATTTGCTCTTGCACCCGAATCTGTATATACAGTTACCCAAGCAGGAACATTTGTTTGAATCTTGTGAAGGACATAAGTTTTTGCACAAGTAATTTCAATATCATCAGCAGATTCAACAGTAATATTTGCTGTGGTTCCTTGTGCAGTAGTTCTTGATTGAAGAGAAGCACCTGCGCCACCACCAGCGGCAACCCATGCATAGTCTGCACCATCCCAACTCAAAACTTCATTCGCACTAGCAGTAGAAGTATTGAGATGCTGATCTACATCAGCAGTTCCAAAATTATTTGCAGACGAAGCAATCGTGAGAGTATCGCTAGTGGGACTTGTGGTAAGAGTAATACCACTACCAGCAGCAATAGTCAGTGTGTCGCTATTGCTATCAGCAGCAATGGTGCCTTCCCCACTAACTGCAATATTAGAAAAACAGTTAACACTAGCACCTGTTTGTGCAGAAAGTTCACCATCACCATTGATTGTTAAGTTACTTCCAATCTTTACACCACCAAGAATTGTTGATGATGCAATTGGTAACTCATAAGTTCCTGTAACACCCTGTGCTTTCCAAGTTGTACCATCCCATGCCCAAGTAATACCTTGAGAAGTATGTGTATAGGACCCGTCTGTTGCCTGTCCCGATGTTGGTGGGAAATTAATTGCCATTGTTGCTATGCTCCTTCCTTGTTATTTATTTTCAG
>WTIV01000220.1 GCA_011525095.1 Methanobacteriota archaeon | reverse complement strand
TCGGCTCCGATATGGAGGAAGTGTTCGATGCCACTACAGCATTTTTCACCTTGGACCCTATGGTCTCAAAGAGACTTGTTCCAGCCTTTGAAGCACTGAGCGGAGGGGATTGGACAGAACTAGTATCGAATGATGAGGACTTAGAACAACGACTTACTTCTCAAGGCCTAGAGTCTCCTGAAAAGCGTGATAGTATTACTTGGGATGATGCAAATTTGTTTTTCCTATCATGCATACACCTCACACCAGTTGGACAACCAATGCCTTTGGAAGCTGGGCTTTCAAGAGAAAGATTTGGGAGATTCCCATACGGGGATGGATCTGCAATAACTTATCTCAGAGACTGGATAAGAGATTCCCGAAGAAAACCTGAGACTCTAGAAGAGTTAAGTGAATTGATGGAGAAACTCGCCTCGAGAATGTCCGGTACTAGTATGGAAAGTGGTTTTGGCAGACTCGAAATGAAAGGTTGGAAAATCGACTTGTCTGACACCTCACTTGAGATTTCACCAGAGGGTGGAGAAATTCAGCTGACAGTTGAACAAATAGGAAATGCACCAGCAGAACCATATTTCGTGAAAGCAGGAGATGGCTGGAATGTTAGTTTACCAACATCTGGTCCAACTGTAGAACCCGGCAATACAGGTTCATTCAACATTACAGTGTATCCACCAGATGACTCTATTGCTGGGGAAGTAGGTGTTGTAAGCATCCAAATCTCTAACGGAGACGGAAGTGGGAAAGTAGTAGAACAAGTTCCAGTAAGAATTGGTTCTGTTCCAGGAATTATTGTCGATTCGAAAGGTAGTTGGAAGGTAAGAGAAGGTGTCTCTTCTTGGCCAACCGCCTGGATAGAGAACACTGGTAATGATGTCGCAATAATGGAACTAAACCTAAACAACTTGCCAAGTGGTTGGACTCTAAGCGGAGACGAGGTTATTGTCGTAGCTCCTTCTGAGATCAAAGGAGTTCCACTTCAAATTACACCCGCAAGCTCATGGAACGGCGTGAACATTCAACTGGAAATTGAGTTGATTCATCCAATCCTTGGAACGATTACCCACTCCATTACAGTAAACGAAAGTGATACCGTCTTGGTTTCAAGTCCTGTTCACACAGGAAGGACTGGCGAGAAAGTTACTATTACAACTAACTCGGAAACCAATGGAATTCTATCGTCTCTAGTTCCTTTGCCTGATTCAAGGTCTAACACTACACACAATGGAATGCCGCTACATCTTGTTGGAATTCCCGCACCGGTTCACTCTGCCGATTGTGAGAATGCATTTGGAAATCTTGACTTGCTTGGAATCGAGTCAATATCGAAGACCTGGACTAGTTGCACCTTATCAGCAAATCTCGACCACGACCTCGTTGCTAACGCCTGGTTAAAGACAAGTCGAGGAGAGATTCTTGATTCTCGTACAATTCGACTCTCTGCAAATGAGTCGAATACTGTCAACTTGTCAACATCAAACTGGGACCCTGAACCAGGAATTGTTTCAGTTGAAATCCTAATTATTGATTCCAACGGCCTTCAACTATACTCCGAAACCACTACTCACGTTGCAAGACAAAGTGGCTGGAATGTACGTGTTTCTTCACTAGTGGTCAACGATAATTTCGTCGAAGTCGGAATTGACCGTTCAGGATATCAGATGATGGAAGGTTCGGTTTGCCAACTCAAGATTGAAGTCACAGATGGGGACTGGGAGAAAAATATTGCAATTGATGTGTTTGGCAGCGTATATGCCCCGGGTGTAAGTATAGACAGGCCAAGTGAAATTGGTGATGGCGCAGAGGTTTCTGCAACAATTTCTTGCCTCGCCCCATGGGATGTGGATGATAATCCTGATGACGACTCAATGACAGTTTACGCTAGCAACCTCCCAGTTGTGACATATGGCTCTTCTGATGTATACTGGACCATAGGTATCGCGTTGCTTATGCTAGTAGTTGCGTTCTTTGCTGGAGTTCTAAACTTCAAGAGAAATGAGCCTGAACCAGTTGAAAAGAAATTACCAGACTCTAAGCAACAACCTAAACCGGTAGTTGAAAAGAAGGAGGAGGTACAATTGGTCCAAGATGAGATTTCAATTGATGACATGAGTTTAGATGACATGTCATTTGATGAATCTGCCGAAACAAGTGAGCCAATTGAAGTGAAGCATACCGATCAAGAAAATGAGTTGGTTGTTGAACCAGAAGAAGATGTCATTGACATTGATGACAGCACTGCGAGCGGACGATTATCTGCACTCCGCAAAGAAATGGCAACAGACTCAGGAGAGAAAGATAACTCCCGAGACGATTTATCGAAGCGTTTGGACTCCTTTTTGAAAGACCGCTGACTTCATCCGTAACTGGCCGTTCGGCTCCGATATGGAGGAAGTGTTCGATGCCACTACAGCATTTTTCACCTTGGATCCAATGGTTTCAAAGAGACTTGTACCAACCTTTGAGGCATTAAGTGGAGGAGATTGGACAGAACTGGTATCGAACGATGAAGACTTGGAACAACGACTGATATCTCAAGGCCTAGAGTCTCCAGAAAGTCGCGATAGTATTACTTGGGATGATGCAAATTTGTTTTTCCTCTCTTGCATACACCTTACACCCGTTGGCCAACCAATGCCTTTGGAAGCGGGACTTTCAAGAGAAAGATTTGGGAGATTCCCTTACGGAGATGGATCTGCAATAACTTATCTCAGAGACTGGATAAGAGATTCACGAAGAAAACCTGACACTTTGGAAGAGTTGAGTGAATTGATGGAGAAACTCGCAACACGAATGTCGGGTACTAGTATGGAAAGCGGTTTTGGCAGACTCGAAATGCGAGGATGGTTGACTGCAGAAGAAGTAACATCACTACGAAAAGCATTGACATCAAAGTGTTGGATGCCGTCAGCAGATGAGCCGCTTGATGGTGGATGCCAAGATGCAGCTAAACATCTAGTCGCTTTGCTTAGAGCGGCAGAAAAAAGATTCTGCGGTGTTGTCTTGAGAGTTCACAACTAATCAAAATTCTACACCGGTCAATCTCTCATACATAGACGCATAAAGTGCAGCTGTATCATCGATTACCTGTTGTGGAAGAGCTGGAATTGGAGGGTCTTCAGTTCCAGCATCTCTTGCCAATCTCAATTCTTCTTGATGCCCGGTTGAAATGTAGTGTTGCCTTACGAATTCTTTGGAAAGTTGAACGATGTTCCCATTTTGATATTCATCTGCATCCCACCAACGGTCCTCATCAAGAGTCCCAAAGGAATCAACAAGCACAGGAACCCTTCCTGGACCTAGAGCGAACTCTTTCTTGCCATCGACGTGGATTAGACCACGCTTTAATGCCTCTCTTTCAATCAATTCATCAACTTTCAGAACTACATCGATAAGTGAATCAAGTTCTTCGCCAGTTATGTTAGCAATTTCAAGTGCCTCTTCTCTATCGATTAGGCGGTCGTATGCTTCGAATTTGGTGGTGACCTCAACGCATGGTTTTGGTAATTTGACTCCTTCCTCTAGTTCTGTTCCAGCTTCAAAACCAAGTTCCTCTGCAGTTAATTCTCCACGCTTGTACCTTCTCCAACCAGATC
>WTIV01000074.1 GCA_011525095.1 Methanobacteriota archaeon | reverse complement strand
GTATATAGCCAAGGGTCAGATGTTGGCGATTCAAGATTGTTAGTAATGAGAGTTACTGCGCCAAACGATCTATCTTTGTTCTCAAATCAAGATTTAAATAATAAACTAGAACTTGATGAATATAAGAGACACAATGTTTCGCAAATTGTTCAGGGTATGAATCAGGTCGCAGGTTCAGACGGATCATCAATAGAGATAAGCTATAAAGAAACTGTATACCCAAGAGAGGTAAATACATTTACGCAAAAGGTGAGATCTAGAATTAATTTTGATTTTTACTCTTGGAGAAACCTTCGAGCAGATAGGGAACTAACACTTTCTGGGTCAAACACTTACGGAGATACACTTGTTAACATAGGCAACACAAAAGTATTCCCAGACATCACCGTGGATAAATACGATTATAAGAATAGTAATGAGTTTTTTGTTGATTCTAGAAATATCACCGATAGATTCTCTTCTTCTTCTACGGTAGATAATTTAGTAGTTTCGCGATGGCCTTTAGATTCCAGAAAAGACTTTTCTTCATTACCAGCAGACTTGCGTAAATCATACTTCTTACAAGGAGATTTAGCGTTGTTAGAAGCTGAAATTGGAGAAGATGGTGCAGGCGTATTGCAAAATGATTACAGTATCTTTGGTTTGGGCTACAACGGACTATATGGAACCCCGCCGGCTTCTGCTATATATTCACGTAGAATACCGCAAGCTAGCGGGTCTACAGAGTATCTTGCAGGTGAAGCAAAGTGGCAAGCAGCGGATCAGTCAGGAATAAAGCCATACGAAAACTCAGACGAAGTAACTGAAAAATTAAGAGCATTATGGCAAGACCATTCGCTTGTGCCGGAATATAAGGTCAGTGAGTTTGTTGAAGATATAGTTCTAAACCAAGCTTCAGATTTTTCTAAGGTCAAAGATAAATCAAATTATCTTTCAATAGAGGGAGCACTGTACAATTCTAGTTCTCAAGAAGTATCAGTTGGTACTAACTTTTTTAAGACTTACGGTACCAGTGACTTCATGAAATACTTTGGTATGACCCTGGAAGAAGTTAGGGCAAACAGGCTTGGTGGCATTGGTCAGTTAACTTTGAAATGCAACGCAGCAATTAAGTTTACGCCTTACAGGGGCTTTTACCCTGCTGAAAGAACTTTGCAAATAGGAGAGTTATTCTCTAGAGGGTATATGCCAGAGTATTCTTTTGTTGACGAAAGAAAGACAGCTGCAGATAGGATTCAGGTTACATCTCCGGACAAGATGTTAAACAGAAAGATTAGGGCCAATTTGCAGCAAACTATGAAACCGTTAATGGCGCCTGGTATACTTTACAATTCAATCAAATCTGGTATGGCGGTTGATTATCCTATCTTTGGCTCTACAACAGACGATGCGGCCTTGAGCACCTTTAACGCGACCATCAAGGCGCAAATTGAGCCAATGACGCAGTTTCATACTGCTTCACTATCTTCTGTAGGGTCCTTCACTGGGTCTATGGTAAACGACACTGTAGACGCTGGTATACCAAGATTAAGTGGTTCTGTTTCTAGAAGAATAACTTTTGAAGATTTACTTGACCCTCAAAGAATTATTGGAACAAAAGTTTATGACAATGAGCCACACCCATCGGCTAGTATATATTATGGCGACCGCGCTATAACAAAGGTTTTTGATTATCCATTCCAGTTTGGTAAATTAGATGATGACAACAATCAGGCAAAGCTTTTTGCAAACAACTTCTCGCTTAATAAGACGCTTGATGATACGTTGACGCCTTATAAAATGGCAATCAATAATTTCTGTGCAGAAACTGTTAACTTTTTCTTGGAACAAGGATCTTTGGCAAGCTTGGAATCAGATCAAGTTAATCCATCTTTTGTTAGCGGAACAGCATACAAGATGCGTGTTTACGTAAAGAACAATGGCCTGAAAATGTATGATAGACATTCTGCTTTTGGTCCTCCTGTTGCCGAAGGGCCTGGCTTAACTTTTACACAGATTAGTGGATCTCCGTCTACTAACCCTGGCCAAGGATCTTTTGCTAGATTTAGAGATGCTTCTGTGACAATTGCCGCAGCAGATATCGGTACAACAAACTTTGTAATCGAAGATATCTCCGGAGCTACAACAAAAATACAATTTGTTAGTAGCAAGCCAGGAGGAACTACAGATATAACTACTGGAACTTACGGCCCTAATAATGGCACAAGTTATGACGTTTCCCAATACGGAAAGGTTTATGTTGTTGCCACCACATCTTCAATTGACTTAACAGAAGTGGAATCATCCAGCAAAACCCCGGAAGAAGCAATTAATCGCTTGATGGAAGTTGCAGTTAATTACCATCGATGGAACAGTAACATAGATATAGAAGCAAACCTTATTAATGGTAACATTAGACTGCGACAATTAACCACAGGCTCTAGTGGAGACACCACAATTACCGCTACAGGAAACATGACTTCTTTGTATCCTAACTTTCCATCAGCTTTTGTTAGTGGATCTGACAGCACAACAGACTTTACAGCGGTGACAACATCACAGGTTACATCTGACACTTCTCACGAGTTTGCACCATTTGTGCCACCATATTTAGATTCAGGTGCAGAACCTTATGTTGAAATCTCTTTCACACCGTCAGAAACCCGGAAGTATTCGCTTGAAGAGATCTTACAGGAGTCAGAGTATAGCTACAAGAACTTTAAGGAGACACCGTCAAACTCTAGCTCTAATACAAACTATAAGAATGCGATGTCTGTTTCTGCTTCTTTAGATCTTAAAAACTTTGTTGCATACAAAGAAGGTAATGTAGATACTGGGACAACGTTGGAACAAAGAAAGAGATGGGTAATCCAAACAAAGTGGGAAACACCAGTTTTAAACTTTAACAACGTTTCAGTGGATGCACTTAACTTGTCTAATTCAACAGTTGAATCAGTGACAGGTTCACCATGGCAAACAAGAACTTGGAATCAGTATTTAACAAAATCTGTATTGCCAGAAACCACCACTTATTTAACAGCGTCTACTGGTATGTGGCATCAGTACGGTTCGTTACTAAGCAGCAATGAAGGGTATACTGTTTCCATAAGCCCAATCGAAGGTTTGCTGCCAGAACAGCAGCTTGCGAAAAAGGTTGGATTTTTAGGTGAAGACATGAAGCCTGTCTCTGTAACGCCCGGCAAGTTAGCAGAAAAGAAAGAAATATCAGAAGCCGTTGTAGCAATACCTTTTTATGTTAACCAAAAGGGTGATAAGATAAATTTCTTTACTGTAAAGAACAAAATTGTAAAAGAAGCAACAAAGATAAACCAAGCTAATAAAAAAAGCTATTTAGAAACTGTGCAAGGCGTATCTTCTTTGTCGGAAGAATACAAAGAAGCAAGAGAAGAATACTTAAACTTCTTTAATAACCCTGGGGCAACAGCAAACGAATCAATAGCTTATCAGATAAGAATGATGGAAAAGTTTGTTTTCCCTCCTCAGTTTGATTATTATACATATCCGGATTTATCTCAAAAGCCAATGATGTATATATTCCAGTTTAATGCGGAATTTACAAAGCAAGATTTAGCTAACATCTGGCAGAACTTGTCACC
>WTIV01000012.1 GCA_011525095.1 Methanobacteriota archaeon | reverse complement strand
GTACCATCCCATGCGAGGTAGAGATTGGTTGAATCCCAATCGACATGCATACTGATTCCATTAGAATCTGTACCCATGTTTGTATCGTTATCCCATTCCATTAGAGAACCATCTACAGTGGCGGCCATCGATGAGAATGGGAGCACAACGAAAATCAAAGCCATCAGCATTGCTGCTCGACGCATGGACCCCGTACAGGGAGTAAACTCAAAGGTTTTCGTCACCACACATCAAATCATGGCACAGTATACTGGGATTTTGTGCCATGTAACCAGTCTCCCAAATGGATTGGACGATGGAGAGAAGTTCATCGATTATGTCAAAGATTATGGCGCATCGGTCTGGCAAATTTTACCAATTACGCCACCTGATGCTCATGGTTCGCCATATGCATCACCATCGGCTTTTGCTGCATGGGATTCACTTGGTCAATCCAACAAAGCAGACATGTCTGAAGATTCGTATTGGTTGAGAGACTGGTTGTTGTTTGAACATCTAAAATCTAAATTTGATGGCAAACCTTGGTGGAAATGGCCCGCAGAATACCGTGATAGAGACCCTGATTCTCTTGCAGAAATAGAAGTTGATGACACCGCTCAATCACGATTTATGGGGCGTTGGAATGAAATCAGAGAGCACGCAAAGGCGAAAGGAGTCAGCATAATCGGAGACCTGCCGATTTTCGTAGGTCATGATTCAGCTGATGTATGGGCCCATCGTGAGTTATTCTTGCTTGACAAAAAAGGAATGCCTCAAGTTGTGGCAGGAGTCCCTCCCGATTACTTTAGCAAAAAAGGTCAGAGATGGGGAACTGTCCTGTATGATTGGGACGCACATAGGAAGGAAAATTGGCGCTGGTGGAAAGAGCGTATGGCACGTATGATGCGTTTATTTGACATTGTCAGAATCGACCACTTCAGAGGAATTCATTCGGCTTGGGCAATTCCCGTGAAACACAAAACCGCTCGCAAAGGAAAGTGGTTAGATGGACCAAAAGATGAGTTAATCGAGGCACTTATCGAGGTATGTGGCAGCCATGAATGCATTATTGCAGAGGACTTGGGAATTATTCCAAAAGAAGTGACCATGTTGCGACAGAGGCACAAATTGGAAGGGATGAGCGTTCTACAATTTGCCTTTGATGATGACAACAAAGACAATCCTCACAAGCCAGAAAACATCACCCTAGACCGAGTTGTTTACACCGGAACTCACGACAACAATACCACCAAAGGATGGTGGGAAGAAAAGCAGAGGAAGCGGCTAAAGCCCTACATGAAAGAAGATGAAACCGTTTGTCAAACGATGATTAGATTGGCTAGGGAAAGTCCTGCTGGCATGGCTATAATTCCAATTCAAGACATCATGGAATTAGGTTGTGAGGCACGAATGAATACGCCAGGCGTTGCCCATGGAAATTGGCAATGGAAGTTTAGGTGGGACCAACTATGAAACAAACACTACAAATCGAATCTTGGGATGAAATCTGTTCGATTTTTTCAGAAATGTTTGCTGGATTGGGTGTAATTGAAACAGATGCTGAGATGATCTCCTACAGTTCGGTAAAACCATTTGTTGCAACTGGAATTTCTGTCTCTAGACAAGGGATCATTGTTGCAAACATGCCTTTACATGACATACAAAACAGGTTTGAGTATGTTGAATTTGACGAAAATCTTGAGTCACTCAGGTTATTTGATGATACCTCATCCTATGAGTATCGCATACCGCCGCAAATACTGAAACTAAGAAGGTGAGAATTTGATTGAAACCTACACAAGACGCCTCCCGGTTTCATGCTCAAAGAAATTCAGCTTGAGCATTGACCAACTATGGGACTTGATTAGCAGTCCCGGTAATCTGAACTCTTCGCACCCATTTTGCAAATCAAATGATGTCATATCATGGGACGGTGAACACAAAGACCGGTTAGAATATCTCAATGGTAGAACTTACATTCGAAATTTCCAAACATGGTCTCCAAACAAAGGTTACACCTTACTTATTGGAGAAGAAAATGGTTCTCAATCATACGTGGTTTGGGATTTAGAGGAGTTGTCTGAGAATGAGTCTGGTTTGACTATCACTGTCTATCCGTTTATTCTCGCAAAACTCCCCAAACCACTTGCATTGCTGCCACATATTTTGTGGGTAAAACCGAGACTGCAGTCTTATCTCAAATCAGTTGTCGGAGGATTTCATTACTATTCTACCGAGGGTAAATCCGTTCCAAGAAACCATTTTGGAAGGCACAAATGGTTCTCTTGAAAACCTGAAATTCGACCGGGAATTTTGTTTTTTGAAATTCTTACAATAAACTAACGCTTAAGATAGATACGAAGACACACGCTACTCGTGATATCCAACCACGGTGACAGACTTTCGCCTCGGGTGGTTGCGAGAAATGAACTCGCTAAACTACCTCTTGGTGATGCATCCATGCGTGATGCACCCGTTGTGAAAATCACAGAAGGAGTCGAGAAAACTCCTGCACAATTCCGCTCTTTCAATCTAAGCGGAATGGACATCCAAAACTTCTGCTCGAGGATTGAGTTGCCACTTCCATTCTTGCTGTTCGTTGAGGATGTGGGAGATACTCCATGCATCGTCATCGGGATTGTTGGACCAGATAATTACAATCCAGAAAGACCAGAAGAAATCGTCTATGGGCGCAGATGGAGAGTAGAGAGGCACCTTTCCTACTCTGAGATCTACCAAACCGTTGTCCTGGCTTGTAAGACCGCTCTAGAACATGAAGCAAGAGAGAGGCTAGTCATCAATAACACAACTCCACTGAACGCCCATCAAGACCATGAAATCATGGCTGATATTCTCAATAATGGTGTACTACCAGACCCTGTCAGCTTCAGATTAAGTGACATCGTTATCGACGATAAACCACTAAACGTAAAGCAATTCTATTCTGTTGGCAACAACAAGAGTCTGCTAACTGTTGACTTTGGTTACAATGCTGAATCTAATCTGCCGTTCCTGCAAGGAGAGATGTCGGTTCTCGTTCAAGACCAAAACGATGTTGTGGACTCACTTTGGAATGGCATGCTAGAAAGCGGCACTACTTGGCTACATGAAAATATCAAACTCGATGGCCAAGCCGTATTCTCAAAGTCGATTAATACAGGACAGAGAATCGCATATTCGAGGCTACACAGGAATAATGGAATCTTGGAATCTGAACAAATTGCAATCGATTACAGTAGAGTAATGAACGAATATATCGATACGATTAGAGCGCCTGTAATCGAAGCAGGTCCTACCAATTCTCCTAGCATGAATGCACTGCAATCAATCAACCCTGAACATGGATTCAGACCACACGTGAACTGATTCAAGACCAGTATGCTTCACGGATTTGCTGGTTCGCATTCATGCACGCTTCCACATCTGCAGGGCGGCTTGGGATTTGCTCAATACCTGCCAAATGGTTGTAGATTGGCATTACGTTGGACATATTGACAACACCCCAACCGACTTGGGTACAAGGTGCAACTGGAGACATTGGAGTAGTTCCGGAGGTTGGGTCCCATGTTGTGAAACTTGGATACCATGCAGACTGATTCAATGCATGTCTGATCTCTGCGTTGTTAATTGAGAAGTTGCCACCACTCACAAGCGAACCATTCCTTGCGTAT